>NZ_JAWOWF010000030.1:0-63475 GCF_033340295.1 Vibrio sp. 1401 | reverse complement strand
CTTTAAAATACAAAACGCCCGATGAAGTACATCGAGCGTTTTAGTTAAAAAGTGTCAACCCATATCAGGACGGGTCATTTAAGACTTAACGTTTACTTTAGTTTTTCAAGATCCGCTTCGATCTCTGCGATCTTACTCGAAACGACTTTTTCTAAATGACGAAGGTCTGAAAGAATTTTCTCTTTTACATCAACCTCAGGTTGTTTCGTTGGCTTAGTGATTTTATTCAGTTCATCAATGACTAATGTGAGGTTACGGCTGATTTCCGTTACTTCTTTATATTTGTGACTGCCACTATCAACAAGAACATTTTTGATTTGGCGTGGGTATTTGAATTTAACGCTTTTAGCGAATAGTTCGCCTTTTTGCTTGTGGAAATAGATCTTGAGTACGTCTTTGTGTGCTTCTTGGCGTAGGGAATAACGTTCAATCTGCTTAGGGTCGTGAATACCCAAACCAGTGAGGTGGGGATACATAGGCTACCTCTATTACATCGAATTGATATTGATATAACTGTAGCAGCCTATGTATGAGCTAGATAGCTGATATTTAGCCAAAATGCTTAACTTGTGGGCAAGATCGCTCTCGCCCTGAACCGAAAAGATTGGCAGGTTTGATCTAAGCTGCGACCTCATCAGATAACTTTTCGATCAATCTCTCTCTTAGCTCATCCTGTTGTTCTTCACTTAATCTTCCCCCTGCATCACTGGTTAAAATAAACAAGTCTTCTGCTCGCTCACCAATGGTGGTGATTTTTGCACCATGAAGGTTGATATTTAAATCAGCAAACGTACGGCCTACTTTGGCCAACAGCCCTGGTGTGTCTAGCGCGACAAACTCCATTAAAGTGTGTTTTTTACCTTTGGTTGGTAAGAAGTCGACTTTGGTTTTCACGTTAAAGTGCTGAAGTTTGTTCGGAGTACGGCGCGTTTTAATCTTGGTTGGTCGGCCTGCCTCCAGTACATGAGTGAGGTGTTTAATCACCGCGGCGTGACGAGACTCATCGATCGCTTCGCCATGTTGATCGAGTACCATAAAGGTATCAATCACGTGCCCATCTTTGCTGGTCATGATTTGCGCGTCGTGTACATTAAAATTACGCCTATCTAACTCCGCCACGACCGTCGCAAATAAAGCAGGCTGGTCTTTCGTATATACAAACACCTCAGTGCCGCCACGAGTGGCTTTTTTACTGATCAACACCAAAGGCTTAGTCGGATCTTCCATGCGAAGTAAGTGTTCGCAGTGCCACGCGATTTGCGTATGGGTATGACGAAGGAAGTAGTCAGCTTTGAAGCGTTGCCACAATACTTCAATTTCGCGCGCGGCAAACCCCTCTTTGCGCAGCATTGCGGAGGCCATTTGTTGATTGTGGCGAATTCGCTCACGCACATCGACAGGGTTCTCTAGGCCTCTACGTAAAGCACGTTGTGTGGAGTAATACAGCTCCGCAAGTAAAGTTCGTTTCCAAGCATTCCAAAGTTCTGGGTTGGTTGCACAAATATCTGCAACTGTCAGGCATACAAGATAATCGAGAGATTCTTCGTCTCTGACTTTTTTGGCAAACTCGGTAATGACATCAGGATCATAAATATCTCGGCGCTGTGCGGTGACAGACATTAATAGATGATGTCTTACCAACCAAGCGACAAGTTTCGCTTCGGGCTTCGATAAACCATGCTCAATGCAGAAGTCGTACGCTTCTCCTTCACCGATAATCGAGTGATCGCCGCCACGACCTTTCCCGATATCGTGGAAAATAGCGGCAATAATCAGCAGCTCTTTCTTTTGCATCCGAGGGTAGACGTCACAGCAAATAGGGTGCTTCGCATGATTTTCTGGGTCACTAAAAGTGTTGATGTGTTTAAGTAAGCGAATACTGTGTTCATCAACGGTGTAGGCATGGAATAAGTCAAACTGCATTTGACCAACAATCTGACTCCATTGCGGTAAATAGGCCGCCATAACCCCTAATCGGTGCATGAGGCTGAATGCTTTGTGAAGAGCATTAGGGTGACGACATAACGCCATGAACTTTTCACGCGCAGCAGGAATGGTGTGCAAAAACTTGTTGAGCCGACGCCGAGCGGTGCGCAGTTGACGCAGCGTTGGTGGGCTCACCCCTTCAATAGTTGAGTCGTTAGCAATATGTAAGAACATATCCAGAATAGTTTCTGGGCGAGCTTGGAACAATGCGGGTTTCCGCGCTTCAATTAAAGAACCGCGACGTTGAAAGTCCGTATCGAGAATCTCGGCACTTTCTGTCGCCCCACCATTAATGATCGCTTGGTCAAAGAGTTTGAGTAGCATTTTATTGAGCTCTGCCACACGACGAAGCGTGCGGTAGAACTCTTTCATCATCATTTCTACGCCTCGGTTGCCTTCTCCGACGTAGCCTAGATTTTCCGCAACTTGTGCTTGATGGGCAAAGGTCAAGCGGTTGTCATAGCGGCGAAGCTCCATGTGCAGAGCGAAACGTACTCGCCAAAGGAAGTCCTGACATTCAACCAATTCTCGGTATTCTGCGTCAGTTAAAAATCCGTATCGGCTCATTTCTAACAATGAAGTCGCACCAAAGTGACGTCGAGCGACCCAGCTTAATGTATGAATATCGCGCAGCCCGCCAGGGGTTGATTTAATGTCCGGTTCTAAGTTGTAGGTCGTGTCGTGGTAACGTGCATGGCGTTCGCGCTGCTCTTGAATTTTAGCGCGGTAAAACGTCTCACTTGGCCAGAAGGAGTCTGATAACACGACTTTCTTCAGTGCCTGAAAGGTGTCCTCGCTTCCACACAGCAGTCGCGCTTCTTGCAGGTTTGTCGCGACCGTTAGATCGGCTTTACCAATTTCAGCACATTCAGTAACGGTGCGAACAGCGTGTCCGACCTCGAGTTTTAAATCCCACAACAGCGTAATGAATTCGCTGATTTTTGCTTCTAACGCGGTTGGCAGTTTATTGTTCGACAGAATCAAAATATCGATATCGGAGAGCGGATGCAGCTCGCCTCGTCCGTAGCCACCAACGGCAACTAGGGAAATGTTGTAAATATCCTTGAAACCAAAATGTTGCCACAAACGATTGAGAAGCAGATCCATATATTCAGCTCTGGCTAAAACCAAGCTTGTTACCGGATGATGATTGAGAAACTCTTGGTTTTGATTAGAGCTAAACTTCTCTAATTCTTGTTTGAGTTCACCGATATTGATTTGTTCATCGGAAAAGGTAAGAGGGGACTGAAGTGTCATATTTGCCATCCGTGCAAGCTAATCTAATAACAATCTAACAAATTTGCGGCAGATAAAAAATATCCCCGCCGAAGCAGGGATATAGTAAACAACGAGTGGTCGTCAGCTTTACGCGTTTTTCATTAGGCGAGGAATCGTATCGTCGCTACGAAGCGTCAGTACTTCACAACCTTCTTTTGTTACAACAATGGTATGTTCCCATTGCGCAGAGTTCTTGCCGTCGCCCGTGTAAACAGTCCAGTCATCTTGTGCATCAACAGAGCAACCAAATTTACCTGCGTTAATCATCGGCTCAATAGTAAAGCACATGCCTTCTTTTAATACGCGGCGGTCTTTGTTCTTGTAATGAACCACTTGTGGTTCTTCATGGAACTCATCGCCGATACCGTGGCCACAGAAGTCTTTCACAATAGAAAACTTGTTGCGAGGATTGTTCTTGTTGTTCTCTTTGATGTACTTCTCGATAGCTGTACCGATGTCACCAACCGTTGAACCTGGCTTAACGGTACGCATACCAACATACAGTGCTTCTTGAGCTACCATGCACAGACGTTTGTTTGCAGGCGAAACATCACCGACTAGGAACATCTTAGAAGTGTCACCATGGTACCCCTGAGGACGCACGCTCAGATCGGCATTCTCATCATTTGGAACGATTACGGTAATATCAACGTTTAAGATGTCACCATCTTTTAGTACCGCCGGCTTCATTTGGCCGTTGCTACCGATTTCGTCTTTTTCCGCTGGAATACCGTGGCATACGATATGGTTGATTGAAGTACAGATCGACTTAGGGAAACCATGGTAATCAAGCGGAGCAGAGTATGCACCTTTTTCTAGAGCGTACTCATGACAGATTTTGTTTAACTCTTCTGTCGTCACACCAACTTTGATGTGTGGTTCGATCATTTCTAGAATCTCTGCGGCTAGCTTGCCCGCAATGCGCATGCGTTCTATTTCTTCAGCAGTTTTAATCTTGATTGACATTGGCTTTCTCTACTTATTCCTAAGCACGTAAACGTGCGAATGGCCGCATTCTATCAGACATCGGGGCGTTAACCCAAGTTAGATAGGAATATGCATCATTCTTAATTCGATCATATGTTTAAAGTTTTGCTTATAAATAGGAGAAAGTGGCTCGGTGAAGAAATAATTTTTACTAGCCACAGTGAGCTAAAATATGGTATAAAGCGCGCCGGAATAGAGGACTGTTCTCTTCGTTTAGCAAAGTTAAGCGGCGAAGCAAGCTTCATCCGAATAACCTTTTATCTTTAAATCACACACATTCCGTCACATATTCCGGGGTGCTGAGCAGAAGCTTGGTCGGAGTTATGGGGAATGTGGAGGCCTAACCCCATAGAGGATTTTAAAATGGCAACTGTATCAATGCGCGATATGCTAAAAGCTGGTGTTCACTTCGGTCACCAGACTCGTTACTGGAACCCAAAAATGAAGCCATTCATCTTTGGCGCTCGTAACAAAGTTCATATCATCAACCTAGAAAAAACTGTACCAATGTTCAACGACGCTCTAGCTGAACTAGCTAAAGTTGGCGAGAAGAAAGGTAAGGTTCTATTCGTAGGTACTAAGCGCGCTGCATCTGAAGCTGTTAAAGAAGCTGCAATCGCAAGCAACCAGTTTTACGTAAACAACCGCTGGTTAGGCGGTATGCTTACAAACTACAAAACAGTTCGTCAGTCTATCAAGCGTCTAAAAGAACTAGAGACTCAATCTCAAGACGGTACTTTTGACAAACTAACTAAGAAAGAAGCTCTAATGCGTACTCGCGAAATGGAGAAGCTAGAGAAATCTCTTGGTGGTATCAAAGACATGGGCGGCCTACCAGACGCTCTATTCGTAATCGACGCTGATCACGAACACATTGCAATTAAAGAAGCTAACAACCTAGGTATTCCAGTATACGCTGTGGTAGATACTAACTCTAACCCAGACGGCGTTGACTACGTAATCCCAGGTAACGACGACGCGATCCGCGCTGTACAGCTATACCTGAACGCTGCTGCTTCAGCAGTATCTGAAGGTCGTAACAAAGACGTAGCTGCAGTTGCTGAAAAAGACGGTTTCGTAGAAGCTGAATAATAGCGGCTCTGTGTCACACTTGGTCTATGTGAAACCTTTGTGTAGCATAAACTAAGTTATAGTTAGCAATGGGGGCCGACAATGTTAGGCCCCTGTTTTTTACCTTATTTCGAATCAAACGAGGAAGACAGAATGGCAACTGTAACTGCTGCTCTAGTTAAAGAACTTCGCGAGCGTACTGGCGCTGGCATGATGGAATGTAAGAAAGCGCTTGTAGAAGCAAACGCTGACATCGAACTAGCAATTGAAAACATGCGTAAATCTGGCGCAGCGAAAGCAGCTAAGAAAGCTGGTAACGTTGCAGCTGAAGGCGCAATCATCATCAAAGAAGAAAACGGCGTTGCTGTTCTTCTTGAAGTTAACTGCCAAACTGACTTCGTTGCTAAAGACGGTAACTTCACTGCATTCGCAGAAGAAGTTGCAGCTGCAGCTCTAGCTTCAAAAGCTTCTGTTGAAGAACTACAAGCACAATTCGAAGACGCACGTGTAGCTCTAGTAGCTAAAATCGGTGAAAACATCACTATCCGTCGCGTAGAATACGTTCAAGGCACTGCAATCGCTTCTTACCGTCACGGTGAGAAAATCGGTGTTGTTGTTGCTGGTGAAGGCGACGCAGAAACTCTTAAGCACGTTGCAATGCACGTTGCTGCTTCTAAGCCTGAGTTCGTTAACCCAGAAGACGTACCAGCTGACGTAGTAGAAAAAGAGAAAGCTGTTCAAGTTGAAATCGCAATGAACGAAGGCAAGCCTGCTGAAATCGCTGAGAAGATGGTTGTTGGCCGCATGAAGAAATTCACTGGCGAGATCTCTCTAACAGGTCAAGCTTTCATCATGGAGCCTAAGAAAACTGTAGGCGAAATGCTGAAAGAAAAAGGCGCTTCAGTTTCTACGTTCGTTCGCCTAGAAGTAGGTGAAGGTATCGAGAAGAAAGAAGAAATGAGCTTCGCTGAAGAAGTTGCAGCAGCTCAAAAAGGTTAATCCTTAGAGACTGTATAAAGATTAGACCGTAGCCAAGGCTGCGGTCTTTTTATGAGCAGTGAACGATTAGCCGTGATGAATAGCCATAACTGAAGTTGTGTCTATTCATGACTGTTAATCAACAACTCTCTTTGGAAGGTAAACTCCATGACTACGAACCCTAAACCAGCGTATCAACGTATTCTATTAAAACTGAGTGGTGAAGCTCTTCAAGGTGAAGACGGTTTTGGTATTGATCCTGCGGTCCTTGATCGTATGGCACAAGAAGTTAAAGAACTGGTTGAACTGGGTGTTCAGGTTGGTGTAGTTATCGGTGGCGGTAACTTGTTCCGTGGTGCAGGCCTAGCTGAAGCTGGTATGAACCGCGTAGTTGGTGACCACATGGGTATGCTTGCTACAGTAATGAATGGCCTAGCGATGCGTGATGCTCTTCACCGTGCATACGTAAATGCGCGCGTTATGTCTGCAATCCCTCTAAAAGGCGTATGTGACGACTATAATTGGGCTGATGCGATCCGTGAGCTTCGCCAAGGCCGAGTTGTCATCTTCTCTGCTGGTACTGGTAACCCGTTCTTTACAACGGATTCTGCTGCTTGTTTACGTGGTATCGAAATTGAAGCGGATGTCGTACTAAAAGCGACGAAAGTTGATGGTGTATTTACTGCTGACCCTGTAGCAAACCCAGACGCAGAGCTGTATGATAAGCTATCTTATGCAGAAGTTCTGGATAAAGAGCTGAAAGTTATGGACTTGGCGGCGTTTACGCTAGCTCGTGACCACAAAATGCCAATCCGCGTATTTAATATGAACAAGCCAGGCGCACTACGTCGCGTGGTAATGGGCGAAGCAGAAGGCACGCTCATCAACGAATAAGCTTGGCTTAAGGTGCCACTCCAAAGCGTTAGGGTGGTGCTTGCTTTGCTCAACCGTTTTAGGCTTTCTTCAGGAAAGATGACATTTTTAAGGTGAAACTGTGATTAACGAAATCAAAAAAGACGCGCAAGAGCGCATGGATAAAAGCGTTGAAGCGCTTAAGAACAACCTTTCTAAAATTCGTACAGGTCGTGCACACCCAAGCCTACTATCTGGTATTTCTGTAGAATACTACGGTGCAGCAACACCTCTAAACCAAGTAGCAAACGTTGTTGCTGAAGATGCACGTACACTTGCAATCACGGTTTTTGATAAAGAGCTGACGCCGAAAGTAGAAAAAGCGATCATGACGTCTGACCTTGGTCTAAACCCTATGTCAGCTGGCACTATCATCCGCGTTCCACTTCCACCGCTAACGGAAGAGCGTCGTAAAGACCTAGTTAAGATCGTTCGTGGTGAAGCTGAAGGTGGTCGTGTTGCTGTTCGTAACATCCGTCGTGACGCAAACAACGATCTTAAAGCGCTTCTAAAAGATAAAGAAATCTCTGAAGATGAAGACCGTAAAGCACAAGACGAAATTCAAAAGCTAACTGACGTTGCAGTTAAGAAGATCGATGAAGTTCTTGCTGCAAAAGAAAAAGAGTTGATGGAAGTTTAATACTCCCACACACATCACTGTTGGAAAACGCTGTGCTCACAGCTCAGCGTTTTTTTATGTTAGTCTATCCAACTGATGGAACTCAATTAACTCCCTATGCAAAATTCTCAAGCCTTCTCTGATTCCCTTCCTAAGCATATTGCCATCATTATGGACGGTAATGGCCGTTGGGCTAAGTCCAAAGGAAAACCTCGCGTATTTGGTCATAAAAAAGGCGTTAGTGCCGTTCGTAAGACCGTGGCTGCTGCTTCAAAACTAGGCATTAGAGCCATGACGCTGTTTGCTTTTAGTAGTGAAAACTGGCGTCGTCCGGAGGAAGAAGTGGGTCTTTTGATGGAACTGTTTATCACGGTCCTGTCTAGTGAAGTAAAAAAACTACACAAAAATAACTTACGGTTGCGCGTGATCGGTGATACCAGTCGATTTAGTGAGCGTCTACAAAAGAAAATTGTAGAAGCAGAAAACCTAACGGCAGATAACACGGGTATGGTGATCAACATTGCAGCCAACTATGGCGGTAAATGGGACATCACAGAAGCTGCTAAAACGTTAGCGCTAAAAGCACGTAACGGTGAAATTCGTGTAGAGGATATCAATGAGCAGCTAATCACTGAGCATTTGACCATGGCAGACCTACCGGAAGTGGATCTTTTAATTCGCACCAGTGGAGAGTGCCGCATCAGCAACTTTATGTTGTGGCAAATGGCTTATGCAGAAATGTACTTTACACCAGAGTACTGGCCAGAATTCGATGAAGACAGTTTGGTAGAAGCTGTGACTTGGTTTATCAACCGAGAACGTCGTTTTGGCTGTACAGGTGAACAAATAAAGGCATTGATGGCAGCTCAATAAGGACTAGTTAGTTTGAAACAGAGAATAATAACAGCACTAATTTTAGCTCCCCTGGTTATTTTAGGCATTTTTAAATTACCGCTAATGGGCTTTATTGCCGCTTTAACTGCAATAACGCTATTAGGTTTTTGGGAGTGGACTCAGTTTACAGGAAGCAACTCTCGCATTGCTGCCCTTGTGCCGGCAATCATTATTACCGGACTTAGTTTTCTATACATCTCGCCTGATGCATATAGCCTCAATCACTTAACGACACCTCATTATGTCGTCTTGGGTATTGGTTTTGTTTGGTGGATTATTGCTAGCTTAATGGCGATTACTTACCCCAAAACGACGAAATCTTGGCAAAGTAATTTTGTTTTACGTCATGTATTTGGTTTTCTGACATTAATCCCATTCCTTTGGAGTGTGATTATTCTCAGAGCGTATGACATCACTGTAGATCCATACCACGGCGCAAAGCTTGTGTTGTACGTTTGTTTCTTGGTATGGGCTGCAGATAGCGGCGCCTACTTTGCAGGCAAAAGCTTAGGCAAACGTAAGATGGCTCCTCATGTAAGCCCCAATAAAACCATTGAAGGGCTAATTGGTGGCATTATCACGGCATTAATCGTAGCGTGGGCATTTGCTGATTGGTTCGATATCCAGTTCACTAGCCCTGTCCATATGGTGCTGATTACGCTAGTGACTGTCGTTATTTCAGTGCTTGGTGATCTGGTTGAAAGTATGTTCAAACGTGTCTCAGGCATTAAAGACAGCAGTAACATTATCCCAGGGCACGGTGGTGTGCTAGATCGTATCGACAGCCTAACCGCAGCATTCCCAGTTTTTGCTCTTCTTTACTACGTATTCTAATTTATCAGGAGCGGCGTCGTCGCTCCTGAGCTTTCTAACGGTCTTACAACATGCAAAAGTTAACGATTCTTGGTGCTACTGGATCAATTGGTGCAAGCACGCTTAAAGTGGTCGAACAAAACCCAGATCTGTTTTCTGTCGTTGCCTTAGCGGCAAGCACTAACGTTGAAAAGATGATCGGTCTATGTCGTCAGTGGCAACCTAAGTATGCGGTCATGGCAGATAAAGCTGCGGCGTCTCAACTTCAAGCTGAGCTACACTCGGTTTCGCCAGGTACCGAAGTGCTAGGTGGTGTTGATGCGCTATGCCATATTGCTTCGCTGGACGAGGTCGACAGTGTAATGGCTGCTATTGTAGGAGCAGCCGGCTTATTGCCTACCATGGCTGCCGTGAAAGCAGGTAAGCGAGTCTTGTTGGCAAATAAAGAAGCACTTGTAATGTCAGGCCAGCTATTTATTGATGCCGTTGAAGAATTTGGCGCAGAGCTACTTCCCGTCGACAGTGAACACAACGCCATTTTCCAATGTTTACCACAGCAAGTACAAACCAATCTAGGTCGTTGCAATTTACAAGAACATGGCATTTCTCATATTTTGTTGACTGGATCTGGTGGTCCTTTCCGTTACACTGACATCGCAGAACTGGAGCAGGTGACACCCGCTCAGGCGATCGCTCATCCAAACTGGTCGATGGGGCCAAAAATTTCTGTTGATTCTGCCACGATGATGAATAAAGGCCTTGAGTATATAGAAGCTAAGTGGCTATTTAATGCTGCTCGCGAACAACTGAAGGTGGTTATTCATCCTCAATCGGTAATTCATTCTATGGTTCAGTATCGTGATGGTTCGGTCTTGGCACAAATGGGAGAAGCGGATATGGCGACGCCAATTGCGCTCACCATGTCATACCCGTCAAGAGTGGAAGCTGGGGTTAAGCCGCTAGACT
Source organism: Vibrio sp. 1401 (assembly GCF_033340295.1). Classification (NCBI taxonomy): domain Bacteria; kingdom Pseudomonadati; phylum Pseudomonadota; class Gammaproteobacteria; order Vibrionales; family Vibrionaceae; genus Vibrio; species Vibrio sp. 1401. The sequence continues at coordinate 52,971 of NZ_JAWOWF010000030.1, read as the reverse complement.
TCACGAAAGTTGGTGAGCTGACGTTTTTGCAGCCTGACTTTGCTCGTTACCCATGTTTAAAACTCGCAATTGATGCTTGTTATGAAGGTCAACACGCAACAACGGCATTGAATGCAGCTAATGAAGTCGCTGTTGATGCATTTTTAAATAACAGACTAGGTTTTACCGATATTGCTCGCATCAATGAGTCTGTGTTGAATAAAATCAACGCAAGCTGCAAAGCTGAGAATGCGAATAGCTTGGAAAGCTTGCTCGAGCTAGATAGAATGGCACGAACTATTGCCCTAGAAACCATACGCGAGCGTAGCTGATGACTGGTATATTGTGGAATCTCATTTCTTTTATCGTCGCACTGGGCATTCTTGTTGCCGTGCACGAATTTGGGCATTTTTGGGTTGCTCGCCGTTGCGGCGTTAAAGTTGAAAAGTTTTCAATCGGTTTCGGCAAGTCTATTTGGAGTAAAGTAGGCAAAGACGGAACGGAGTACAGCATCTCAATGATCCCTCTCGGCGGCTATGTGAAAATGGTTGATAGCCGTGTCGATGAGGTGCCAGAACATGAGAAGCACCTAGCGTTTGATAAGAAGCCGTTATGGAAGCGTACCTCTATTGTTGCGGCTGGCCCCATCTTTAATTTTCTTTTCGCAATTTTTGCCTATTGGCTGGTATTTCTAATTGGTATCCCAGCTGTTAAGCCTGTAATTGGTGAAGTTACGCCCAATTCGATTGTTGCGGAAGCTGGAATTGAATCTGGAATGGAACTTAAATCGATATCTGGTATCAAAACTCCGGATTGGGAATCAGTAAATATGGGATTGATTTCTCATATTGGCGATGATTTGATGACGGTAACACTAACGTCAGCGAATGAAGTTGGTTCAGAAGTAACGAAAACGCTCGATTTACGTGAGTGGAAGTTCGACCCAGAAACTCAGTCAGCGATGCAGTCGTTAGGTTTTGCTCCGTATACACCGGAGGTGTATCGAGTTATCGAGCAGGTCTCGCAAGGTGGAGCGGCGGAAAAAGCCGGTGTGCTTCCAGGTGATGAGGTTGTCGCAATTGGTCAACAACGCGTGACCGAATGGAAGCAAGTAGTTGAAGCGGTTCGTTCTAATCCTGATACACCGCTTGAATTGACGGTGTTACGTCAGGGTTATGAGCAAACATTGACGCTGACGCCCGGTAGCCGTGAGCTAGCTAACAAAGAAGTCGTTGGTTTTGCAGGTATTGCACCTAAAGTCGCAGAATGGCCAGAAAGTTATCGCTTCGATCTTCAGTTTGGTGTATTCGAGTCAATAGGTAAAGCAGTAGACAAAACTGGCCAAGTCATTGGTTTGACAATCAGCATGCTTAAGAAGCTTATTGTTGGAGACGTTGGTCTGAATAATCTGAGTGGACCAATATCAATAGCCAAAGGCGCAGGCGCGACAGCAGATTATGGTTTGGTCTACTTTTTAGGTTTTCTCGCTCTAATTAGTGTTAACCTAGGTATTATTAATCTCGTTCCTTTACCAATGTTGGATGGCGGTCATTTGTTGTTTTTTGCAATTGAAGCAGTCATTCGACGTCCTGTTCCTGAGAAAGTGCAGGAAATGGGCTTTAGAATTGGTGGTGCGATCATCTTCTCGCTCATGGCGTTAGCGCTATTTAATGATTTTACTCGTCTGTGATAGTTCAGAGACAAAAGCAGTAGCAAGGAATAATTAGAACAAGTATGGCGATTAAGCGAATTCTATTTGCAAGTTTACTGGCGACCAGTGTATCTGCAAATGGAGCAGAGAACTTCGTAGTTCAAGATATTGAAATCGATGGATTGCAGCGTGTAGCACTGGGTGCTGCATTGTTGAAAATGCCTGTACGTGTCGGTGATACCATTGGCCAAGGCGATGTTGCAGAAATTATCCGCGCCCTGTATGCATCTGGTAACTTTGAAGATGTGAAAGTGTTGCGTGACGGTGGTGTTCTGATGGTTCAAGTCAAAGAACGTCCTACCATTGCAAGCATCTCTTTTTCAGGTAACAAAGCAATCAAGGACGAGCAGCTACAAGAAAACCTGAACGCGTCTGGCGTTCGTGAAGGTGAAGCGCTTGACCGCACCACGCTAAGCAACATTGAAAAAGGCTTAGAAGACTTTTACTACAGCGTAGGTAAATACAACGCAACAGTAAAAGCGGTGGTGACTCCACTACCACGTAATCGTTCTGATCTTAAGTTTGTCTTTACTGAAGGTGTGTCGGCAAAAATTCAGCAAATCAACTTTATCGGTAATGAAGTGTTCAGTGATGAAGAACTGCTTTCGCGCTTTAACTTAAATGTTGATGTGCCGTGGTGGAATTTCCTTTCTGATGAAAAGTATCAAAAGCAAGTTCTTGCAGGTGATATTGAAGCACTCAAATCATTCTACCTGGATCGTGGTTACTTAAAATTTAACGTTGATTCGACACAAGTTGCAATCTCTCCTGACAAGAAAGGGGTATACATTACTCTTGGTCTAGAAGAGGGCGAGGTTTACACCGTTAAGGACGTGAAGTTCCGTGGTGATTTGATTGGCGAGGAAGCGACGTTCGAAAGACTTGTGCCATTTGAAGACAATGAGACATACAACGGCTCGTTGGTTACTTCAATGGAAGAAGGGATTAAGCGTGTGCTTGGTGAGTCCGGTTATGCTTATCCTCAAGTGAATACCATTCCTGAGTTTGACGACGAGAATCAAGAAGTTTCTTTGGTCGTTAACGTAGATCCGGGTAACCGAATTTATGTTCGTGACATTCGCTTCACGGGTAATAACTCAACCAAAGATGAAGTCCTTCGTCGTGAAATGCGTCAGATGGAAGGCAGTTGGTTGAACTCGAAATCGATTGAAACGGGTAAAACTCGTCTAAATCGTTTGGGCTACTTTGAAAATGTTGAAGTACAGACGGTTCGAGTTCCTGGTAGTGATGATCAAGTTGACCTAGTTTACTCTGTCAAAGAAGCGAACTCTGGTAGCGTTAACTTCGGTGTTGGCTACGGCACAGAATCGGGTGTGAGCTTCCAGGTTGGCCTGCAACAAGATAACTTCATTGGTAGTGGTAACCGTGTTGGTATCAACGCGATGATGAATGACTACCAGAAAAACATCAGTCTAGATTACCGTGATCCGTACTGGAACTTAGACGGTGTAAGCTTAGGTGGTAAGGTTTTCTATAACGAATTTGAAGCGAAAGAAGCCAATATCGTTGACTATACCAACGAAAGCTATGGCGCGAGCTTAACGTGGGGTTTCCCATTCGATGAGTTGAACCGTTTTGAATTCGGTGTCGGTTATACGCACAACAAGATCGGTAACTTATCGCCTTACTTACAGGTAGAGCAGTTCTTACGAGCACAAGCAGACAACATTGATTCTAGTGGAGCGTTGAACACAAACGATTTCGACTTCAATATCTCTTGGACACGTAATAACTTAAACCGTGGCTACTTCCCTACGGCAGGTAACCATCAGCGTGCATTCTATAAAATGACCGTACCTGGCTCTGACGTTCAATACTTCAAAATGCAGTACGATGTTCGTCAGTATGTGCCATTGACTAAAAAGCACGAGTTTACCCTCTTGTTCCGTGGCCGCTTAGGTTACGGTAATGGTTACGGTCAAACGGATGGCAACGATAACTTGTTCCCATTCTACGAAAACTACTACGCAGGTGGCTTTACATCGCTTCGTGGCTTTGGCTCAAACTCTGTTGGTCCTAAAGCGGTTTACCGTGATACATCTGGTTCAAACAATGGCGCAGATACAGCAACAGATGACTCTGTTGGTGGTAACGCCGTAGCGCTAGCAAGTGTTGAGTTGATTGTCCCAACACCATTTGCATCAGAAGAAGTACAAAACCAAATTCGTACCAGTATCTTCTTTGATATGGCAAGTGTTTGGGATACGGAGTTTGACTACCGCGATTCAGGTGCGGAATATGGTGACCGTTACTACTACGATTACTCAGATCCAACCAACTACCGCTCTTCTTACGGTGCGGCGTTGCAGTGGATGTCTCCAATGGGGCCACTAGTCTTCTCACTAGCGAAACCAATTAAGAAATTTGATGGCGATGATGAAGAGTTCTTCACATTCACTATCGGTAGAACTTTCTAAAGAGGAAAATATTTTGAATAAAATGATCAAAGCGGCTGGGATTGGCCTTCTTGTACTGAGCTCTTCAATGTTTGCAAATGCGGCAGAAGCTGCACAGAAAATTGCTTACGTAAATACAGCTCAAGTTTTTCAAGCTCTTCCTCAACGTGAAGTTGTACTACAAAAAATGCAGAAAGACTTCAAAAGCAAAGCTGATGAACTGAAGTCAATCCAAGCACAAGCTAAAACAAAGATTGAGAAGCTACAACGTGACGGCGAGCTTTTGGGTCAAGACGAAGTTGAAAAGCTACGTATCGATATCGCGAAGCTAGACAGCGAGTACAAAGTGAAAGCACAAGCACTTGAAAAAGCAAGTGCGCGTCGTGAAGCTGAAGAAAAAGCGAAGCTTTTCAAAACGATTCAAGATGCAGTTAAGAAAGTCGCAGACAAAAATGGTTACGATCTTGTGATTGATATCTCTGCTTTGCAGTACGGCAAGCCAGAATACAATATCTCTGAAGACGTAATTAAAGCTCTAAAATAAGAAGTTATGAAGACATTGACATTAGCCGAATTGGCGACAATTACCGGGGGTGAGCTGTTTGGTGACGAGTCTCTCGTTGTAAGCCGTGTTGCCCCAATGGATAAAGCACAAGAAGGTGACGTAACCTTCTTGTCTAACCCAAAATACGCAAAACACCTTTCTGAGTGCCAAGCTACCGTTGTTATGGTAAAGGCTGAGCATAAAGATCAATGCGTTGGAAATGCGCTAGTGGTTTCAGACCCTTATGTCGCATTTGCTCGTGTGGTTCAAGCGATGGATACCACACCAAAACCGGCAGACGATATTGCACCAAGTGCTGTGATTGCCGCTGACGTTAAGATGGGTGAGAACGTTACAATCGGCGCTAACGCTGTGATTGAAACGGGCGTAGAACTCGGCGATAACGTAAGCGTTGGCGCTGGTTGTTTTATCGGTAAGAACGCCAAGCTAGGGAATAACACCAAGCTTTGGGCTAATGTCACTATCTACCATGAAGTGTCATTAGGTGATGACTGTCTTGTTCAATCGGGTACCGTCATTGGCTCTGATGGCTTCGGTTATGCGAATGACAAAGGCGAGTGGATCAAAATCCCTCAGCTTGGTTCAGTGCGTATCGGTAACCGCGTTGAGATTGGTGCTTGTACTACGATTGACCGCGGTGCACTCGAAGATACTATCATTGAAGACAATGTCATTCTGGATAACCAACTTCAAATCGCGCACAACGTGCAGATCGGATATGGTACCGTGATGCCTGGTGGTACTATTGTCGCGGGCAGTACAAAAATTGGTAAGTACTGCCAGATTGGCGGCGCGTCTGTTCTGAATGGCCATATCACTATCGCAGATGGTGTGGCGATTACAGGTATGGGCATGGTAATGCGCAGTATCGAAGAAAAAGGCCTTTACTCATCAGGTATTCCACTACAAACGAACAGAGAGTGGCGTAAAACTGCAACTCGAGTTCACCGTATTGATGAGATGAATAAGCGCCTGAAAGCGGTTGAAAAACAGCTGGAACAGAAAGAAGAAATTTAGAACAAGTTATCTTTCGCTCTGTATTTAACGTGAAAGCTAACAGGCTCTAGTTCCATATTCTGTACGAAGACTCGCGAAATGCGGGTCTTTTTCTTCTATAATGACGCGCTCTAAGTAGATTTAACTCCAAGATGGTGCGTATTTTGCTAGTATATTGCAAAGCGATTCGGCTTTACGACCTGTTGCCACGTTTGCCATCTTGGCGGCAAAAAATTGATATAGGAAGACGACTTTGACTACTGAAAAGAAAACGATGAACATCTCTGAAATTCAAGAGCTACTACCTCATCGCTACCCATTCTTATTGATCGACCGAGTGATAGACTTCCAAGAAGAGAAGTACCTTCACGCGATTAAAAACGTGTCGGTTAACGAACCTCAGTTCACAGGTCACTTTCCTCAACTACCAGTATTCCCAGGTGTTTTGATTTTAGAAGCAATGGCTCAGGCAACAGGCTTACTTGCATTTAAATCATTTGGTGCACCAACAGAAAATGAACTGTACTACTTTGCAAGCGTAGACGGCGCGAAATTCCGTAAACCAGTGGTTCCGGGCGACCAATTGGTTATTGAGGTAGAATTTCTGAAAGAACGTCGCGGCATTGCTGCATTTAGCGGTGTAGCAAAAGTTGACGGTGAAGTGGTATGTTCTGCAGAACTGAAGTGTGCTCGTCGAGAGTTTTAATATGATTCATGAAACCGCTAAAATCCACCCGGCAGCGGTGGTAGAAGAGGGCGCCAAAATTGGTGCTAACGTAACAGTAGGTCCTTTTACGTACATCACCTCTACGGTTGAAATTGGTGAAGGCACAGAAGTGATGTCTCACGTTGTGATCAAAGGTCACACAACTATTGGCAAAGATAACCGTATTTTCCCACATGCTGTCATTGGTGAAGAAAACCAAGACAAAAAATACGGTGGTGAAGACACAACTGTGGTTATCGGTGACCGTAACGTCATTCGTGAAGCGGTCCAAGTTCACCGCGGCACAGTGCAAGACAAAGCAACCACGATCATTGGTGATGACAACTTATTGTGTGTGAATGCACACGTTGCGCATGATGTTGTTATTGGTAACCACACTCATATCGGTAATAACTCGATTCTTGGTGGTCACGTTACTGTTGATGACTATGCCGGTGTGATGGCACTGTCTGCGATTCATCCGTTTTGTACAGTGGGCGCTTACGCATACATTGGCGGCTGTTCAGCTGTGGTGCAAGATGTCCCAGCTTATGTACTCGCGCAAGGTAACCACGCTACTCCATTCGGCTTGAACCTTGTTGGCTTGAAGCGTAATGGCTTTGAGAAACCAGAGATTCGTGCGCTACAAAAAGCGTATAAAGAAATCTACCGTTCAGGTAAGACGCTAGAAGAAGTGAAGCCTATTCTGGCTGAAATGGCTCAAGAGTGGCCAGCAGTGAAGCGTTTCTCAGATATTCTGGAAACGACGGAACGTGGCATTATTCGTTAATTGGCGAATGAACCAATAAATAAAAAGATCGTGACCGAATTTGAGGTTACGATCTTTTTGTGTTTTATGGATAAGGCAAACCGTTATCCATAGCGCACAGGAAAAATAGCGAAGTAGATATGGAAAGACCATTACGTATTGGCATCATTGCCGGAGAATTGTCTGGCGATACGCTAGGTGAAGGCTTTATCAAAGCAGTAAAGCAGCAATATCCAGACGCAGAGTTCGTAGGCATTGGCGGTCCGAAAATGATAGCCCAAGGTTGCGAGTCTCTGTTTGATATGGAAGAGCTTGCGGTGATGGGATTAGTCGAGGTTTTAGGCCGCTTACCGAGACTTCTTAAAGTGAAAGCTGATCTCGTTCAGTATTTTACTCAGAATCCGCCTGATGTTTTCATAGGGATCGATGCTCCTGACTTCAACTTACGCTTGGAGCTTGACCTCAAGCAAGCGGGCATTAAAACCGTTCATTACGTGAGTCCGTCTGTTTGGGCTTGGCGTCAGAAGCGCATCTTTAAAATAGAAGCGGCAACGAACTTGGTGCTAGCATTTCTTCCGTTTGAGAAAGCGTTCTACGACAAATTTAATGTACCTTGCGAGTTCATTGGTCATACCTTGGCTGATGCCATCCCACTAGAATCAGAACAAGCGCCTGCACGTGAGTTGCTTGGTTTAGAACAAGATAAAAAGTGGCTTGCTGTCCTGCCAGGCAGTCGTGGTAGCGAGTTAAAAATGCTCTCAGAGCCATTTATTGAAACCTGCAAGTTACTCCATAAAAAATTTCCAGAACTGGGGTTTGTTGTCGCGCTTGTTAATCAAAAACGCCGTGAGCAGTTTGAACAAGCCTGGAAAGCGCTCGCGCCAGAGTTGGACTTCAAGTTAGTTGATGACACCGCACGCAACGTCATCACCGCATCCGATGCTGTGATGTTGGCCTCCGGTACCGTAGCGTTGGAGTGTATGCTTCTCAAGCGTCCAATGGTGGTGGGTTATCGTGTGAATGCATTTACTGCTTTCTTAGCTAAACGTCTATTGAAAACGAAGTATGTGTCATTGCCGAATATCTTGGCGGATGATGAGCTCGTCAAAGAATATCTACAAGATGAGTGCACACCGGACAATTTGTTTACTGAGGTTTCTCGCTTATTGGAAAGCGACAATAAACCGATGTTAGATAAATTTACGGAAATGCATCATTGGATTCGTAAAGATGCGGACCAACAAGCCGCAAACGCAGTTCTAAAACTGATTGAGAAATAGAGATTTATCATGGCTGTTAAACCAAAAGCGACCAAAACCAAAGTTGAACTCCCTCCGTTTGAATATCCGCAAGGTTATCAGCTTGTGGCCGGAGTCGACGAGGTAGGACGTGGCCCTTTGGTAGGAGACGTCGTCACCGCTGCGGTTATCCTTGATCCTAACAATCCTATTGAAGGGTTGAACGATTCGAAAAAATTGACCGAAAAGAAACGCATGGCGCTGCTTCCTGAAATCAAAGAAAAAGCATTGGCGTGGGCGGTCGGGCGTTGTTCTCCTGAAGAAATCGATCAACTGAATATTTTGCAGGCGACTATGGTTGCGATGCAGCGTGCAGTGGCGGGGTTACAGGTTCAACCTGATTTGGTGTTGATTGATGGTAACCGTTGTCCGGAGCTGCCTATGGATGCTCAAGCTGTAGTAAAAGGCGATCTACGTGTTGCCGAAATCAGTGCGGCTTCAATTATTGCTAAAGTCGTGCGTGACCAAGAGATGGAAGAGTTGGATAAACTTCATCCACAATTTGGCTTCGCGAAGCACAAAGGTTACCCAACTAAAGCGCACTTTGAAGCGATTGAGCAACACGGAGTGATCAGTGAACACCGCAAGAGTTTCAAGCCAGTAAAAAAAGCGTTAGGCATAGAATAATCAAACGATCTAATTGGTGTTATAAACCCAACCTCTTTAGGTTAGAATCCCCAACAAAATAGAGTTACACGGTACCTGTTAATGTCAGATCCCAAATTCATCCACCTGCGTGTTCATAGTGACTTCTCGATGGTGGATGGCCTCAACAAAGTTCCGCCAATCGTAAAGAAAGTTGCTGAGCTCGGTATGCCCGCAATGGCGTTGACCGACTTTACCAACCTATGTGGTTTGGTGAAGTTTTACGGTACAGCACATGGCAGTGGTGTTAAACCGATCATTGGTGCTGACTTTAAAATGCAGTCGGACGAGTTTGGTGAAGAGCTGACACAAGTGACTTTGCTTGCGGCGGATAATGTAGGTTATAAGAACCTGACGTTATTGATATCAAAAGCGTACTTACGTGGACATGTTCAACACCACCCAGTGATTGACAAAGCCTGGTTGGCTGAAATGTCTGAAGGCCTGATTGTATTATCCGGCGGTAAAAGCGGGGAAATTGGTCGCGGCCTTTTGAAAGGCAACCGTCAAATAGTGCAAGGGTGTGTTGATTTCTATAAACAGCATTTTCCAGATCGCTTTTATCTTGAGCTACTTCGTACCGGTCGTCCAGATGAAGAAACTTATCTTCACTTTGCGGTTGAATTGGCAGAGCAGCAGGACTTGCCAGTAGTGGCGACCAATGAAGTTGTATTCCTGAGTCCAGACCTATTTGATGCTCATGAAATACGCGTAGCGATTCACGATGGTTACACATTAGAAGATCCGCGTAGGCCAAAAAACTACAGTCCGCAGCAATATCTTCGTACAGAAGAAGAAATGTGTGAGCTGTTTGCTGATATTCCTGAAGCGTTAGAAAACAGTGTCGAGATAGCGAAGCGTTGTAACGTGACTGTGCGCTTAGGTGAGTACTTCCTACCAGCTTTCCCAACCGAAGGGATGAAAGAGACTGAGTTCCTAGTCATGAAATCCCGAGAGGGGTTGGAAGAGCGTTTAGAGTTCCTATTTCCAGATGAGGAAGAGAGAAAACGTCGCCGCCCTGAATATGATGAACGTCTTCAGATAGAGCTAGATGTTATCAACCAAATGGGATTTCCTGGTTACTTCTTGATCGTAATGGAGTTCATCCAGTGGTCAAAAGATAATGGAATTCCTGTCGGTCCTGGACGTGGTTCCGGTGCTGGTTCTTTGGTGGCTTACGCACTAAAAATCACCGATCTGGATCCACTAGAATATGACTTGCTGTTCGAACGTTTCTTGAACCCAGAACGTGTTTCGATGCCCGATTTCGACGTCGATTTCTGTATGGATAAACGTGACCAGGTTATTGACCACGTTGCGGAAATGTACGGTCGCGACGCGGTATCTCAGATCATCACGTTTGGTACCATGGCGGCAAAAGCGGTAATCCGTGACGTTGGCCGCGTATTGGGCCACCCATTTGGTTTTGTTGATCGTATTTCAAAGCTGATCCCGCCCGATCCAGGCATGACGCTAGATAAAGCGTTTAAAGCTGAACCTGCACTACCTGAATTGTATGAGGCCGATGAGGAAGTTAAAGAACTCATCGACATGTGTCATATTTTGGAAGGCTGTACGCGAAACGCCGGTAAACACGCTGGTGGTGTTGTAATTTCACCTACAACAATTACCGATTTTGCGCCAATTTATGCAGACGCTGAAGGTCACTTTCCGGTTACTCAATTTGATAAAAACGATGTTGAGACCGCTGGCCTAGTTAAGTTTGACTTCTTGGGTTTACGTACCTTAACCATTATTGACTGGGCGTTAGGGCTGATTAACCCACGCCTAGAGCGAGAAGGGAAAGAACCGGTTCAAATTGAATCCATACCGTTAGAAGACCCTGCCTCTTTCCGTTTGTTGCAAAACTCTGAAACGACAGCAGTATTCCAGCTTGAATCTCGAGGCATGAAAGAGCTGATCAAACGACTTCAGCCAGACTGTTTCGAAGACATTATCGCATTGGTAGCACTCTTCCGTCCGGGTCCTTTGCAATCGGGCATGGTAGATAACTTTATCGACCGTAAACATGGTCGAGAAGCGATCTCTTATCCAGATGAAAAGTGGCAACACGAGTCGCTAAAAGAGACGCTTGATCCAACCTACGGCATCATCCTGTACCAAGAGCAGGTAATGCAGATTGCGCAGATCTTAGCAGGTTACACGCTAGGTGGTGCGGACATGCTTCGTCGTGCAATGGGTAAGAAAAAGCCAGAAGAGATGGCAAAACAACGTGCTATCTTTGAAGAAGGTGCGATAAAGAACGGTATCGATGGCGAGTTGGCGATGAAAATCTTCGACTTGGTAGAGAAGTTCGCCGGTTATGGTTTTAACAAATCGCACTCTGCTGCTTATGCATTGGTTTCTTATCAGACTCTTTGGCTGAAAACACATTACCCTGCCGAATTTATGGCTGCGGTAATGACAGCCGATATGGATAACACGGAAAAAGTCGTTGGCTTGGTCGATGAGTGTTTCCGTATGAAGCTCACCGTGCTGCCACCAGACATCAACTCTGGCTTATATCGCTTTAATGTTGATGAAAATGGCGCAATTGTTTACGGTATTGGTGCGATAAAAGGGGTAGGTGAGGGTCCTATCGATGCGATTCTTGAGGCGAGAAATAAAGGTGGTCACTTTAAAGACCTATTTGATTTCTGTGCTCGAGTTGATCTAAAACGCGTCAATAAACGAGTGATAGAGAAGCTGATTTACGCGGGCGCGTTGGATCGACTAGGCCCACACCGCGCGGCGATGATGGCGTCACTCAATGACGCGGTAAAAGCAGCAAGTCAACATCACCAAGCTGAGGCGTTTGGTCAAACAGATATGTTTGGTGTGTTAACGGATGCACCTGAAGAAGTAGAGCATAAGTATACGCAGGTTCCGCCTTGGCCAGAAAAAGTGTGGTTAGAGGGCGAGCGTGATACCCTAGGTCTATATTTGACAGGGCACCCAATTAACGCCTACGTAAAGGAACTAAACAAATACACCAGTTGTCGACTAAAAGACGCAACGCCCACTCGCCGCGACCAATCTGTCACGGTGGCAGGTCTGGTTATTGCCGCTCGTGTAATGACGACTAAGCGTGGTACACGAATTGGCATTATGACACTGGATGACCGAAGTGGTCGCATGGAAGTGATGTTGTTCTCAGATGCACTGGATCGATACGCTGAACTTCTCGAAAAAGACAGAATTTTGGTCGTTTCTGGACAGGTCAGCTTTGATGACTTCAACGGTGGCCTTAAAATGTCGGCGCGTGAAGTTATGGATCTCGGCAGTGCGCGCGAGAAATACGCTCGTGGTTTGTCGGTATCGATAGATGCAAATCAGATCAACGATCAGTTTTTTGAGCAGTTCAGCCGTATTTTAGAACCGCACAAAGCCGGAACCGTACCCGTCAATGTATACTACCAGCGTGCCGACGCCAGAGCGCGGTTAACATTGGGCACCGAGTGGCGAGTTACGCCAAGTGATACATTACTCGACGATTTAAAACAGTTGCTTGGCAAAAGCCAGGTAGAACTCGAATTTAACTAAAAATTCAGCGCAATATGTTAGACGCTGAGTAAACAAGGATTCATAGATGAGCCTAAACTTTCTTGAATTTGAAAAGCCAATTGCAGAACTAGAAGCGAAAATTGAAGCATTACGTGATGTCTCTCGTCACGGTGGTGATTCTGCGATTGACCTGGATAAAGAAATCGAACAGCTTGAGAAGAAAAGCTTAGAGCTGAAGAAAAAAACCTTCAGTGACCTAGGTGCATGGGAAACAGCTCAACTGGCTCGTCACCCACTACGTCCTTACACGCTGGATTACATCCAACACGCTTTTGAGGAGTTTGATGAATTAGCGGGTGACCGCGCGTTTGCAGACGACAAAGCGATTGTGGGTGGCATGGCTCGCCTTGAAGGCCGCCCTGTGATGATCATTGGTCACCAAAAAGGTCGTGAGACCAAAGAAAAGGTGAAACGTAACTTTGGTATGCCGAAACCAGAAGGTTACCGTAAAGCGCTACGTTTGATGGAAATGGCAGAGCGTTTCAACATGCCGATTATCACATTTATCGACACGGCTGGCGCGTATCCAGGTGTGGGCGCAGAAGAGCGTGGTCAATCTGAAGCTATCGCGAAAAACCTAAAAGTGATGTCTGGTCTTAAAGTGCCAGTAATCTGTAACGTTGTTGGTGAAGGCGGTTCTGGTGGTGCACTAGCAATCGGTGTAGGCGACTACGTGAACATGCTTCAGTACTCTACGTACTCAGTAATTTCTCCTGAAGGTTGTGCTTCAATCTTATGGCGTGATTCAGACAAAGCGCCACAAGCGGCAGAGGCAATGGGTCTAACTGCTCCGCGTCTTAAAGAGCTTGAACTGATCGACGAAATCATTGAAGAGCCACTAGGCGGCGCTCATCGCGATCATGTTCAAATGGCAGCGAATATGAAAGCGACACTACTTCGTCAGCTAGAAGATCTAGAACAACTGGATGAAGAGACGCTACGTGAGCGTCGTTACCAGCGTCTAATGAGCTACGGTTACTGTTAATTTCGGTGATTGCTATTAAGCGTTAGCTGATATCTCAAGTGATAACAGTTAAAATAGAAAGGGTTGGATGAGAGTCCAGCCCTTTTTTTGTACCTATCGGATCGCTTATGGAATCGCTTTACCCGCATTTTGCTCAAGTTCTCGGCCGCTACTATCAATTAGGCACTAAGGTTGTCTTGGCGTTTAGCGGAGGAGTGGATTCACGTCTTTTACTCGAATTACTCAGTCGCTACCAACAAGCGCACTCTGTAGAGTGTCACGCTGTGTATGTGCACCATGGTTTAAGCTCGAATGCCGATAATTGGGCCGATAAATGCTTACTTTGGGCACAACAAGTGGGGATATCGTGCTCGATCGAGCGAGTGAGCTTAGACATCAGCAATGGTGAAAGTATTGAACTTCTTGCTCGTGAAGCTCGCTACCAAGCCTTAACTAAGTACATTCAAGAAGGCGATATACTGTTGACTGGTCAACATGCCGACGATCAAATAGAGACTTTTCTCCTTGCGCTTAAGCGCGGTAGCGGGCCAAAAGGGTTATCTTCGATGGCGGAGAGTATGCCGTTTTCTTGCGGATCTCTAGTTCGACCATTGCTTACTATCAAGCGGAAGACCATCGAAGACGCCGCTACTAAATTAGGCTTGGAGTGGGTGGAAGACGAAAGCAATCAAGATACCCGTTATGATCGTAACTTTCTTCGTCATTGTGTTGTTCCTGAATTGTCTGGTCGTTGGCCGAGTATCCATCAAGCGGTTCAGCGCAGTGCAAGCTTATGTGCTCAACAAGAAGCGCTATTGGATGAACTATTGAGCGCGGTGTTTGAACGCGCTTTACAAACGGATCTAAGTTTGAGTATTGAAGAACTGGCTAAGCACAGTGAATTAGCACGTGCGCGCTTGATTCGTATGTGGCTAGCTAAGCTTAATACTAGTATGCCGACTCAGGTACAACTCAATCTTATCTGGAATGAAGTGGCATTAGCTCAGCAAGATGCCAACCCCAAACTACAACTTAAACAAGGTGAAGTGCGCCGTTTTCGAAATCGTCTCTATTGGGTAACGGAAACGGCTGATGTCACTAAGTGGCAAAGTACGATTCAGGTTGATGCGACTTTGTCGCTGCCTGAGGGACTCGGGGAGCTGACCTTAACGACGAGTTCTAGTAACGCAACGATTGCGCTACCGAGTCAGCCAGAATTGCTTCGCGTGACCTTCAATCCGGAAGGTTTATCAGCGCATCCAACCACGCGTAATCACAGTCGAAAACTGAAGAAGTTATTCCAAGAATACAATGTGCCAAGCTGGCTGCGTCGTCAAATTCCGATTTTAATGTACCAAGACCGAGTCGTTGCTGTGGCAGATTTGTTCGTTGACCAGGCGTTTAATGGTCAAGATTGTGAACTTATTTGGCGCAGGTAATGAAAATTCATGCCACAATGTCGATTATAAAATATAAAAATCCTTAAATAATAATTGATTAGGTGAAGCAATGAAGAAAACAATCATGGGTGCAATGGTGGCGTTAACCATGTTTAGTGGGCAAGCTCTAGCTGCGGGAGATGCTACAGCAGGTCAAGCAAAGTCGGGAGTATGCGCGGCGTGTCATGGCGCTGATGGTATTGCTGTCATTCCGGGTTACCCAAATCTGAAAGGGCAAAATGAGCAATATATTATCAGTTCAATTAAAGCTTATAAAAATAAAGAGCGAACAGGTGGGCTTGCTGCTGTGATGCAAGCTCAAGCTTCATTGTTGTCTGATGAAGATATCGCTAACCTAGCGGCTTACTACGCAAGTTTGAAGTAAACGCGAGTCTGAAAAAGCTTGGACGATTGGGCATTGAGCAGTCCTCACTGGGGTTTTATCAACTCACGATATTCGCTATGTTAATTTGCTCAATCTGGATTTTCGCTGGTGGATCAGAGACAAACATTGAATGTTGCGAAACGCTAAACGATAATAAGCGCAATCGATTGAAGCTTAAGGGATGAACATGAAAAAAATTGAAGCGATTATCAAGCCATTTAAACTGGATGATGTTCGAGAAGCGCTAGCTGAAGTTGGCATTACAGGGATGACCGTCTCTGAAGTGAAAGGCTTTGGTCGCCAAAAAGGTCACACCGAGCTTTACCGTGGTGCAGAGTACATGGTGGACTTTCTACCTAAAGTGAAGCTCGAAATCGTTGTAACGGAAGATGTGGCTGATAAATGCGTAGAGACAATCATTGAAACCGCGCAAACTGGTAAGATTGGTGATGGTAAAATATTCGTCACTGATATTGAGCGTGTGGTTCGTATTCGTACTGGTGAAGAAGACGAAGACGCGATCTAAGGTTTCTTGTCACCTGTTTCGTATTTATTATGCTAAAAGGGAGCCAAGTCGCTCCTTTTTTGTTGTTTGCTTATTAGTGAAATCATTTAACCCGAGATTTGTTGTTCTAGATTTCGGGTGCCTACATTCAGGTTTGTCGTATGTTTAAGCGTTTTTTTCTGGCGTTAGCTTTTCTCGTAATAGCGGTATTGGTTGGCTTCCAGGTTATTTTCACCGTACCAGATCAGCCGCAAATTATTACTCAAACAGGTACCGAGCTGACACAAGATATCAGGTGCATCGAATTTAGCGATTCAAAAGCTCTCGATCATGACGGCAAAATCAATGTGCTTGTCTGGAATATCTACAAACAGAACCGGGCTAACTGGCAACGTGCACTCGATGAGTTTTCTGCTGATAAGCAGTTACTGTTATTGCAAGAAGCCAGCATGACACCATCATTTAAACAGTGGTTGGTGGATGGTCGCTGGGTTAGTAATCAAGTGAGTGCTTTTAAGGCGCTGGGTAGCGGTGCCGGTGTAATTAGTATTGCTCAAGGGCAACCAGAAAAAGCCTGCGCTTACACCTCTAAAGAGCCGTGGCTTCGCTTACCTAAGTCTGCATTATATAGCCAGTATCACTTGAGTAATGGCGAGAAACTCGCAGTGGTGAATGTACATGCGATTAACTTCACCGTAGGTACAAAAGAGTATGTATCGCAGTTAACGGCGCTTGAAATGCTTTTAAAGCATCATGTGGGGCCAATTCTATTTGCTGGAGACTTCAATAGCTGGAGTGAATCTCGCGTTAATGCGATGAGGCAGGCCTTAAAGGCTGCGGACTTACAAGAGGTGACGTTCTTGCCGGATCATCGAGTCCAATTTATAACAGGGTTACCACTGGACCATGTGTTTTACCGAGGTCTGACGCTTAAGTACGCAAAAGCGCCGCAGAGCGACGCTTCCGATCATAACCCATTGTTATTGTCATTTACGTTAAATAACTAGCTTAGGTTACCACAATATAAAGTGCCCAAATAACGTAGAAGAATACCCATGGCAGGCTTGCTATCACCAAAGCTTGGCCACGTTCAAACTCCGTCCACGTCAGTACAACGCCGTAGCCGAGCACAATGTACCAAGGCAGAAGCAAAGGTAACGAGCTAGCGAAATGAGACCATTCGTTAGTAAGAGGCAGCTTTAATAGACCATTGAGGCTATTTAAATCGGCAGCGTAAGTCATTACCTGACCATGCTTGAGTAGCAAGCTCGCGTAGCTTGCTACATCGCCCAATACTGCTGGGAATAAGATAGCACACGATGCGGCAAACCATTTCCAGTAACCGTATTGTTGTTTGCTTGCCTTTGTTGCAAGAAAGAACCAAAGCGCGAGCAATAGTAAGGTGGCAAAGCGGTTGAATACATCATTGATGATCGCGCTTGCCATTAGCGTGTTTGGTTCTAATAGCTCAATCTGCTTCGGGTCGATTTGCTGAAATTGCGCAGCAAGTTGGTCACTGAGCCACGTGAAATCGACATTCGAAAAGTAAGCACCCCAGAATAAAAACGGACTAAGCATCAGGAAGATGAACGGTTGCCATCCCCATCCACCGCGTTGATAAAGCGCAAGAAAACAAGATGTTGGAGAACGAAAAATGTCCAACAGCATCACAAGTGGATTGCTTGATGGGTTCATACACTTACCTTCGTTACGTCAACGTACAACTTAAGCTTTTGACCTGGTTGTAAGTATTTTTTCTTGTGTAGCGAGTTCCATTTCACGATGTCGTTCGTTTTTACTTTGAACTTGCTTGCAATGCCGCTAATGGTGTCGCCAGAGCGAACGTTGTAGAAAACGGTACGGATCACAGAACCTTTGTCTGAGTCCTTCCATATCACTAGCTTTTGACCCACACGCAATGGATCTTTAGGGCTCATACCATTCCATTTAGCTAACGATTTATACGACACTTTATTGTTACGTGCGATTGACCACAAACTTTCTCCAGACTGAACGACATGGGTGAGCTTGAGTTGACCACGAGCACGAGATTGAGTCTTGTTTAATCGGTTTTGTGCCGTTAATGCGTATTTTGCATCGTCTTTTGTTGATGTCGGAATCAACAGGTATTGACCAATACGAATATTGTTATTCGATAGGCCGTTGGCACGTCGAATGACTTTCGTGGTTGTGCCGTATTTATTAGCTAGCACGCTTAAAGAGTCGCCAGATTTCACCTTGTAGCGAGCGACCTTCATCCCTTTACCGCGATTTTTCTCCACCTTGGTGAGAAAAGTCTCTTTTTTCTCTACGGGAATCAAAAGTTGGTGCGGCCCCTCAGGCGCTGTCGACCACTGGTTGTATGCTGGGTTGTAACTCTGCAACTCTTTTACGCTAATGCCGGCATAATCTGCGGCAATAGCCAGATCTAACTGCTCTTCTGGATCAACAAGCGTTAGAACAGGCTTGTTTGGAATTGCAGGAATATTAAGTCCGTACTTGTCTTGGTTTGCGATAACGTCAGCCAAGGCCAATAGCTTAGGAACGTAACTGCTGGTCTCTTTTGGTAAGTCTAATGAGAAGAAATCGATAGGTTTACCGAGCTTTTTATTCTTACGAATTGCGCTAGAAACTCGGCCTCCACCGCTGTTATAAGCGGCGATTGCATGTTCCCAGTTACCATCAAAACGCTCGTTTAGTTGTACTAGGTAGTCCAGCGCTGCATCCGTTGCTGCTGCCACATCTCTGCGACCGTCATACCAGTAGTTTTGCTCTAATCCCATCATTTTTCCGGTGCCTGGGACAAATTGCCACAACCCAGCCGCGCTACCATGTGAGTAGGCAAAGGCATCGAATGAACTTTCCACTACAGGAAGTAATGCAAGCTCCATTGGGAGTCCGCGCTCTTCGATACGTTTTGTGATCATGTATAGAAAAGGAGTCGCACGCTTAGATACCGTGTAAAGGTGATTTGGGTGCTTTAAATACCACGTACGGTAGTAGTCCACTTTCTTGTGGTTTGGGATATCCATGTCCAGCTGCATGGCGATACGTTGCCACACATCTTCTTGTTCTTGGGGGGAGAGAACTTTAGGCGTGTCGTTAGCGGATTTTTTTGCTAGTGACGATTTATTGCCCGGTTGAGCTTTTACTGCATTTTGCTTTGCAGTCTGCTCAGATTTATTGGTTTCTGGTGTAGAAGACGTTGAATCTGACTGAGTCAATTGACAGCCAGATAATAACAACGCCAACGCCCAAGTATACTTCAAACGCATGGATTCAGCCTATTTAGGGCCTGTTTATCTTCACCTGCCTGTCGCGCAACGTAATGTGCGTGGCAGTCGCAAGATAATAGACATCTTTTAAACACTAACTAATTTATAGAGGCAAAGAGCTTCTAATTATGCAATGGGGAGAAATTCAAATAGATTTATATCAACCCCAAACGTAAGAGAAGCGCCAGTGGCGCTTCTCGAAAAATCAGTCCCTGATAATACTGGGGTCTTGCAAACTTACAAGCAGAAAATGGTTAAAATTCGTTCTTCCACTCGCGTAAAGCAGTAAAAACCGAGCATGGATCGCTATTTTTAATGCGACTAGCAACAGATTGAACCACGTCAGGGTTAGAGGTTCGCAAGAACGGATTAATCCACTTTTCTTTGCGTATTGTTGTTGGAAGTGTCGGAATGTTGAGTGCTCGCAGTCGGTTTACATCGTCGCGATATTGGCGAAGTTGCTCATTGTCAGGTTCAACCGCTAGAGCAAACGCCACGTTACTCGCGGTGTATTCATGCGCGCAGAAGACTTGAGTTTCTTCTGGTAGAGACGTTAGTTTGCTCAGTGATTCAAACATTTGCTCAGGCGTACCTTCAAAAATACGACCGCAGCCAGCAGAAAAGAGCACATCACCGCAAAACAGTTTTCCGTCCCCAACGTAACCGATATGGCCCAAAGTATGGCCGGGTAACCCAAGTACTAAGAAAATCTCACCAAACAACTCCAGCTTGTCGCCTTCTTCCATTGGTGTCGTTAGGGTTGGAATTGGCTCTGATTTTGGGCCCACAACGGCGACGTCAGGAAATGCACGCACTAAGTCTGGAACGCCACCAATGTGATCGTTGTGGTGGTGCGTAATTAAAATCGCTTCTAAAGTTAATTCGTTAGCCTGCAGAAATTCTAATACTGGCTTCGCATCGCCCGGATCAACGACTGCGCAGCGCTTATCGCTATTTTGTATCAGCCAGATGTAATTATCATTAAATGCGGGTATGCTTTTGATCTCTAACACGATTCGTTCTCCGTCACCCATTTTAGTCAGGTGGTTAATGAAACCAGCACTCAGCAACAAAACTATACCACACCCGTCGACTTGGTCAGCAATGAACAACGGTCCGTGGGTGCTTGAGTCAATCCAGACCCGACTTGATGAATGGTGCCCGAAACTCTTCGGCTACCATATGCTCAAACTGGGCGGGTTGAGCTGTGAGCTAACCAGCTGTAATTGTAACATTCAACACCAAGTCAACGTAGATATCCAGAACCCGTTGCATAATGTGATTGCAGATGGTTACGAATTACCCTTTTTGGAAAAAAGCTTTGATGTTGTGATACTCGCTCATCAGCTCGACTATGCAAGCGATCCACACCGTTTGTTGCGTGAAGTCGATAGAGTGATGATGGATGATGGCTATGTAATTATTACTGGATTCAACCCATTAAGCTTGACTGGATTAGCGAGTTTGCTTCCATGGCGTAAACATAATTTGCCTTGGAGTGGACGAATGTTTACGTCGAACCGCATCAAAGATTGGTTAGGGTTACTTAATTATCAAGTGATTCATTGTGATCGTTATGCGCTGTTTCCGATGAAACGTTACCGTACGATGTGGACATGGTTGGAAAATAGTCTTGGTGATTGGGCATCACCCGCTGGGAGTTTGTATTACATAGTCGCGCGGAAACGGACATACCCTCTCAAGCCTATCAAACCGCATTGGCGCTTGAAGAAAAAGCTCACACCACTTGGGGTGATGAATCGAGAGGGTAACACTATGAGGAAAGAATCTCGCTAAGAGGGTTGGTAACCTGTATCTTCCTCAGTTGGGTTTTCTGCAGCAGTCCGGGCTAGCTCATCACACATTTCGTTCTCACGATGGCCCGCGTGGCCTTTTACCCAATGCCATTCAACTTGATGGCGTGCGGTTTCTTTGTCTAGAGCTTGCCATAAATCGGCATTCTTCACGGGTTTTTTATCCGCTGTTTTCCAACCACGCTTCTTCCAGTTATGGATCCACTGAGTAATACCTTGGCGCACATATTGGCTGTCAGTCGTTAAAGTGACTTTACAAGGTTGTTTTAACGTCTGTAGCGCGACGACAGCCGCCAACATTTCCATGCGGTTGTTGGTAGTTAACGTATAGCCTTTGGAAAGTGTCTTTTCTACGTCTTTGTAACGCAATACTATGCCGTAACCACCTGGTCCTGGGTTACCTAAACAAGAACCGTCAGTGAAAATCTCAACGTGTTTGGTCATATTTTTTGGTACTATTAGCCGAAACATTTAATAAAGCATAGTCTGACATACATAACCTTATGAATACCAGCAGCAATTCTGAATATAACCGCATTGTCGTTCTCGATACCGAAACCACAGGTATGAACCGCGAGGGTGGTCCTCACTACATGGGACACCGCATTATTGAAATCGGTGCCGTGGAGATCATCAACCGTAAGCTGACTGGTCGTCACTTCCACGTTTATTTAAAACCCGATCGTGAAATCCAACCAGAAGCGGTTGAAGTTCACGGTATTACGGATGAATTCTTGGTTGATAAACCGGAATACGCGAGCGTGCACCAAGAGTTTCTTGAGTTTATTAAAGGCGCAGAACTTGTTGCCCACAACGCGCCCTTCGATACCGGCTTTATGGATTACGAGTTTGGCATGCTCGATCCTAACATCGGCAAAACGGACGACTACTGCAAGGTGACCGATACCCTTGCTATGGCGAAGAAAATCTTCCCTGGTAAGCGAAACAACCTTGATATCTTATGTGAACGTTACGGTATTGATAACTCGCACCGTACACTCCACGGAGCTTTGCTCGATGCGGAGATTCTAGCCGACGTTTACCTCTTTATGACGGGTGGTCAAACGAGTCTAGAATTTAACGCGAATAAACAAGAGGGTGGGGTAGAAACCATTCGTCGTATTGAAGGAAGAAAAGCGCTAAAGGTTTTGCGCGCAAGTGCCGATGAACTAGAAGCTCACCAAAAAAGATTAGAGTTGGTGAACGACTGTATTTGGCATCAATAGGAGAAGCTATGTTGAGGGCTTTGTTGGTCGCGTTTTTAGCGATATGGAGTAGTCTCTCGAGTGCTGCGAGTGAATCTACAATGTCTTTGTTAGACAATCGCTTTCGAGTTGATCCAACCATCGAGCAGATCACGTTTTTGGTTTATCGTGAGCAAAGTTCTCAGCCAGTTGTTTTAGTCCGTCCTGACGGTAAAAAATACTATGCTTGGGGCTCTTACGACAATGTACGTTGGTATCAAGAAGCCTCACTCGATATTATTTCCGTTGATAACCCGATGCCAGGTCCATGGCAGGCTGTGGGGAAAGTTACGCCTAAAAATAACATCCGCTTAATTTCTCACCTAAAGCTCAGTACGGACCTGTTCCCAAACCGATTATATAATGGGGAAGCGCTTAAGTTTACAGCTCGCCTGACCTCCGACGGCAAACCTCTTGTATTGCGCGACTTCCTTGATCGCGTGAATCTGCGCGTGACATTTACCAAGTTTGTCGAAAATGAAGATGAGCTGATCAAAGAAGCTCGTCCAGTGCCGATGGTTGTGGGTGAGTTTGCTGATGACGGCCGCGGCTTGGATGAAAAAGCAGGGGATGGAGTGTTCACGGTTCAGCTCCCAATAGACGTTGAGCCTGGTAAGTACCGCGCGCGCATCACGTCTGGCAATGGCGTATTCTTACGAGCGCAAGAACAAGTCATCTTGGTTTATCCGAACCCAATCTCTCGTACTTTTATTCAGGCTCGTAATCCCGATAAGCCACATCAATTAGTGGTGAGTGGTGAGCAAGGTATGATTGCACCAGGCTCTATTGCAGTCACAGTGAAAAAGGACGCTCCCGATGGTTTCATTAGTTACAGCCAAGGACAGGTCTCTAAAGATGGAATGAGAGTTACGTTGAACCTCAATAACGATGCTGAGCTTGGTAAGTACGCATGGCGCGGCGAGATCTTTACCACTGATTTTGCAACCCAGCGTCCGTTGGTGTTTCCTATTCCAGAGCAAACCTTCAGTGTTGTTGATGAAGTTGATCTAGAAGCTGCTCGAATTGCAAAAGAAGCTGAATTAGCCGAGCAGCGCCGTATTGAAATGGAAAAGCAAATTATCGCTGAGCGGGAGGCTGAGCGTAAGCGCAGCATGATTATTATCGCGGTGGGTAACGTGATAATGCTGCTGATTGTGATCATTGCATGGATAGTCTGGCGCAAAATTAAAGCGAAGCGCGATGCCATGCCAGAGATGCAGTTAGAAGTGCCAAAGAAATAGTAGTAACACATAAAGCGAGAAACGGAGCCAATCGGCTCCGTTTTTTCAGTTTAAGTTTGAGACAGAATTTGATGTTTCTCATGGTCATTAATCATTTTATTTTAAAGTAACACCATGATTTAACGTTGATTAATCATAATAAAGCTCGCATGATACTGTTTACGTTTCGACTTGATTTTAGTGCGTATCGACGGAGTGAATTATGACAATTGGAGAGTTAGGACTAGAACATTTACCACGACAAAAGGCCTTGGTTGAGTCAGCTTATGATGCCTTTTGTTCTGAAAAAGACGTTGTTGCCGCGGTATTGCTTGGTTCATTGTCATCAGGACAAGGTGACCGTATTTCGGACGCTGATGTTGTTGTATTTACTCAAAACAACTTCCATAAAGCCTCAGAGCCTTGCTTTACCCAGTTTGAAGCTAATAAAGACATTTTTTATCGCCTTGAGGGAGAGCACAACGAAAATGCGTGTTTCAAAAAATACATTTTTAATGACTTAACCAGTGCAGAGATTCATTGTTTAGATCTCTGTGAGCCCTTCAAACTTTCTAAGCCATTTAAGACTTTATTTGATAAAGCTGATGTGATTGGGGGCATGGTTACTGATGAACCTGCGCCAAAGCATGAAGATTTCCCAGTTTATACCAGTGGTGATCAAGGACTGATCTGGGAACTCTTTGATTGTATTAAGTGGTTGAGCAGAGATAACCATGAGCTTGCTAAGTCCTATTTGAAAAAACTCTCTGAGAAACTCTAATTTGAGAGTCATCTCCGTTCCTCCCACTGAAGTTAGCTAGGCGGTTAGGTTATGAAATACAAAAAGCGTCAGAAGTATAAATACACTCTCCATTCTGAAGAAAAGATTGAGACTCACATTTCAGTGAGTAACGCGTATGACAGCCCTTTTCTTAGTTTGTCCAAACAAGGCGTGTTAACGATTAAAAAGGGCTATGCATGGGATGGAGCGAGTGGGCCAGCGTTAGACACAAAAAACATTATGAAAGCTTCTTTAGTGCATGATGCTCTTTACCAACTCATGAGGGAAGAGGTGTTGCCACAAAGTGCTCGAAAGCATGCGGATACGTTGTTGAGAGAAACATGTTTAGAAAAAGGAATGTCTAGCTTCAGAGCAACTTATATCTATTATGGCGTCAGAGTTGTCGGTGGCTTCTTTTCTAGACCTGATACTTTGTGTGCTTAATGGGAACATCTTTCCAACGTCTAACTGTTTATTTATACAGTTTAGTTATGTAAGCTCCAAGGTGATACAAAGGAGTAGTACATAATGACAATAAGATATGAAGAGCATGTGCCAAGCCCGAAAGAATACTGTGATATGCGTGTCAAAGCCGGGCTATCACCCAAATCGTTGAAAGCTGCTGAAATTGGTCTACCCAATTCGTTATATGGCGTATCTGTTCGAGATGAAGGAAAGCTCATTGCAATGGGTCGGGTTGTTGGTGACGGGGCGTGTAACTTCGAAATTGTCGACGTTGCCGTTGATACTGATTATCAAGGCAATGGTTTAGGTAGAAAAGTCATGGAATACATCGACGGTTATCTTTCATCTGTTGCACTTGAAGGCTCTTACGTTTCTATGATTGCTGATGAACCGGTCTTTTACGAAAAGCTTGGTTATAGGCTGGTGGCTCCTAAAAGCCAAGGGATGACAAAAAAGTTTAAGCCAAAGGCGTAACACGTATTCAGCTGTGAAGATAAGCACTAGAAAACAGGAGTTTAATTTCCTGTTTTCTACATTAAATTTGTATTTAAGCCACTTCTGGAATTGGTTTGGGTGGCTGCTCTAAATCAGGCTCTTTTTGAACAGTAGGAATTTGTCCCTCACCCACAGCACTGATGTAACAGCCACTAAGTTTAATGGCAAGGTACATATCAGCTCGCAGTAAAATGCCTCCTTCACTGGTGCTGATACCAGTAAGCTCACACCATTGACGAAGACGTCGTTTCCTTCCTGCGAGGATTAAGCGTACACCTCTCTTTTTCAAAGTATTGTGAATATCTGCCAGTGTTGCCATCACACTGAGATCCAAGTGAGTAAAGCTCGATACGGCGTCGATGACAACGCAACTTGCGTCTTTGTGATGCTCTGCCTGCTCTAACACTCTACGTTTAAAGTAAGGAGCATTGAAGTAAGTTAGCGGTGAGTTAAAGCGGTAAATCACCATTCCAGGAATAGGCGAAGCTTTTCCTGAGTCGTCGATGGTCCGAATGGTACCTTTTTCATCCAAGCCAAGTAGCTGATCACTCGGTCGCATGACGATCCGTAAAAATTGAAACAGCCCTAGCAATACCGCCAAAGTGATCCCCGGTATTACACCCACGATCAACACAGAAATAAAAGTAATGATGGCCAGATAAAATGCATCTTTGTCACGAGATTTTAATTTCCAAATTGCTTTAAGATCGAGCAGCGATAGGGACGCAATGATCAATACAACACCAAGTGAAGCGATAGGGATGAACTGCAAAGGCTCGTAAATAAATACCGCAATAATGGCGATGGTGATTGCGGCGACAATCGAAACTAATTGAGATTTACCGCCATTTGCATCATTGACGGCTGTGCGTGAGTCAGCGCCGCTTATCGCGAAACCTTGTGAAAACGCTGAGGCAATGTTGGCAAAACCCAACGCCTGAAACTCTTTATTTGCATCAATATCATAACCGTTTTTAGCCGCGAAACTGCGGGCGGTGAGCATCATGCTAACAAAACTGACAATCGCAAGGTTGAGCGCTGGGACTACTAGTTCACGAACTTCACCTAGCTCAAATTCTGGTGTTTGAAACTGAGGGAAGCCACCTTGAGTGAGTCCGACAACCGATACGCCCATCTCTTGTAAATGGAAAAACCAAACTGACGCAGTAGTTACGAGGATCGCCAGCATGGCAGCAGGCCAAGTTGGTCGGTAGCGTTTGGTGAGCAAATAAACGACAACCGTCACGATACTCAGAGTTACAGTAGGCCAATGAAGATCGGTTAATCGTTGTGGAGCTTCCCATAAACGTTCCAGTAAATAACGTTGCTCGTATTTCAAACCGACTACTTTCGCAAACTGACCAACGATAATTGTGAGAGCAACACCGTTGAGTAGACCCAAAAGAATCGGACGAGAAAGGAAATCTGCAAACACTCCTAGCTTGAAACGACTTGCCAGTACACACCAAATCCCCGTCATCGCTGTCATGGTCATAACCAACTGCCAATGTTTTGTGGGGTCACCTGCGGCAAGTGGTGTCACAACAGCAGCGATCACTGCACAGGTTGCTGCATCGGGTCCGACAATGAGTTGTCGAGATGTGCCCATCATGGCGTAAACCAACATTGGCAGTACACACGAATACAGACCGACAATTGCGGATACACCAGTTAACTGTGCATAAGCTATGGCAACTGGCAGTGCAACCGCGACAACAGAAAAGGCGGCTCTAAAGTCGTTAACAAACCATTCTTTTTGATAATGCTTAAGCTGAACAAGCCCTGGGAACCACTGTGCGAGTAATATTTTAGCCAACGGATTTACCATATATGTGAGTGAGTTACTTAAAGTATACACCGCTTAGTTGGAACGTCTGTGAGTTAGTTATCACTGGAAATCGGGGGAAAGATTGGAGTGCGTGGCTTTTATTGCGATTGCGCAGGGGCTTCGTGGTGTGAGGTGTTATGAATGCGATTCTGGAAGCAATAAAAACGGGAGCTGATACTCCCGTTTGTGGTCTCAGATACTAGAGTTACGCGACACTATCCATCTGAGGGTATAGCGGCTTTGCGGCAAGCAGTTCCGGCTCAAAATCGTCAACGTTGATTGTATCTAGACGATGCTGTTCCGCTTCTCTGAGTAGATCGGCTTCTTCTTGCGTGATAAAGCCTTGCTCTAGCCCTTCCTGAGCAATCATATCCAAACGTAAGAATGGGCGACGCTTACCCTGCGCTTTACATACTTTGTCAAACACAGGCTCAGCTTGAAGAATGACTGATAGTGCAAGTTCAATCTTACCTGCTGCGTTGTGCTCGGTTGGTTCAAGGTATTGACCGCGACCAATGCGTGAGCGCGTTGCACTTGGCGTTTGTAGAATGCGCGCCACTTTACTGTCTAGTTTATCGCTTGGTGCTTTGCGTACGCGACCAAATGGCATGATTAATACGCGTAGCGCACGGCCAATTACTTTGTTCGGGAAGTTTGCTAAGAATTCATCTACTGCCACTTCCGCTTGTTTCAAACTGTCTTGTAGACCCCAGTGTACTAATGGTAAATCTTCGACTGGACGGCCATCTTGCTCAAAACGTTTCAACGTCGCAGAGCTCAAATATAGCTGGCTTAGAATGTCACCAAGACGTGCTGATAGACGCTCTTTACGCTTCAAAGAGCCACCTAGCACTGCCATTGAGATATCCGATAGCAGAGCAAGGTTTGCACTGTAACGGTTCAATTGTTGGTAGTAACGCTTGGTTGCATCTTTGGTTGGTGATGAAGAGCCCAGACCGTCGCTCAAACCAAACCAGATACTGCGCACTAGGTTACTCATTGTAAAGCTCACGTGACCAGCAAGCGCTTTATCAAATTTCTCGACAGCATTACTTGCTTCAGAATACGCCGCGTTCATTTCTTCAAGAACGTACGGATGGCAACGGATTGCGCCTTGGCCAAAGATGATCATTGAGCGTGTTAGAATGTTAGCACCCTCAACCGTTACCGCGATTGGCGCACCTTGGTAACCACGAGCTAGGAAGTTAGAAGGTCCCATACAGATACCTTTACCGCCTACGATGTCCATTGCATCGATGATGCTTTGCTGGCCGCGGTGCGTACAGTGATACTTCACGATAGCTGAGATTACTGATGGCTTTTCACCTAAGTCGATACCCGCAACGGTTAAGTTGCTTGCTGCATCCATCACGTAAGCATTACCACCCAAGCGTGCTAATGGTTCTTCAACTCCTTCCATATGGCCGATCGGCTGTTTGAACTGACGGCGAATACGTGAGTAAGCACCGGTTGCCATTGCCGCAGTTTTGATGCCACCTGTTGAGTTTGAAGGTAGCGTGATACCACGTCCAACCGACAGACACTCAACCAGCATACGCCAACCTTGGCCCGCCATTTTTTCGCCACCGATAATGAAATCGATAGGAACAAAGATGTCTTTACCGCGCGTTGGACCATTTTGGAATGGCACATTGAGTGGGAAGTGTCGGTTACCAATCTCAACACCTTTGACATCAGTTGGGATAAGCGCACAAGTGATGCCAAGATCTTCTTTGTCGCCTAGCAAACCTTCAGGGTCGCGAAGTTTAAATGCTAAGCCTAGTACCGTTGCGACTGGCGCTAGGGTGATGTAGCGCTTGTTCCAAGTTAGGCGCATACCCAGTACTTCTTTTCCTTCCCATTCGCCTTTACAGACCACACCGTAATCTGGAATAGATCCAGCGTCAGAACCCGCTTCTGGACTTGTTAGGGCGAAACAAGGGATTTCCTTACCTTCAGCTAGGCGCGGTAAGTAATGATTTTTCTGATCTTCAGTACCGTAGTGTTGCAGTAACTCACCAGGGCCTAAAGAGTTAGGAACACCAACGGTAGACGATAGAACGCCAGAAACACCCGTTAATTTTTGTAGTACCAAAGATTGCGCGTATGCTGAGAATTCTAGACCACCGTACTTTTTCTTAATGATCATGGCGAAGAACTTATGATCTTTCAGGTATTGCCAAACTTCTGGCGGTAAGTCCGCGAGTTCATGGGTCACTTGGAAATCACTCACCATGGCGCACACTTCATTCACAGGGCCGTCTAAAAAGGCTTGTTCTTCCGCACTTAACTTAGGTGCTTGAATCGCGTGTAGCTTTTGCCACTCTGGTTTGCCTTTAAATAGTTCGGCTTCCCACCAGACGGTACCTGCGTCTAACGCTTCTTTTTCGGTTTGAGACATAGCTGGCAGCACTTTCTTGAAAAGCACTAACGCTTTGCGGCTAATTAAAGACTGACGTACGCCAGGAACCGCGAGCACAGCTGCGGCGAGAACGTAAATAGCCCAACCAATAACGCCGACAGTACCAGCTACTGTAAGAGCCAGCATGGCTGCGGTGAGTAAGCTAATAGATTTCACGAGAGACATGCGGTGGTAGAGCGTAATGCCTAGCACGATCGCCATCGTGATGATTGAGAGCAAGATGTCCATATGTATTTTCCTTTTCAGACTTTATAAGTTTTGTACGTCTGTATGTTAGGTAAGAGGTCTAACCAGTTGGTTTAAGTGTAATCAAAATATTAAGGAAATGTAAAACATAAGATTGGATAAAAAGTGATCTAAGTAGAGTTAAAATTCTAAAGTTGAGATTTGAGTGATGGTTTCATGAGCAAGTTGACAAGTTTATTACCATCACTAATCTAAATCTGTTGGTTCACTATCGACACTAATTCTCGTTTGTGGGTAAACTCAGAGTAATCAAACCCGAGTTCAGGTTTATGAAATGTCCGATACCAAATTGGTATCAGAACAATTTGCTCAGTGAGTCTAGAGCTGACTGAAGCCGAAATAATAAAGAGAACGTCTTATGTACCATGATCTGATTAGAAGTGAATTAAACGAAGCTGCTGAAGTGCTCAACAAATTTTTAAGCGATGACCATAACATTGCGCAAATCGAAGCAGCGGCGAAAATGATTGCTGACTCATTCAAGCAAGATGGTAAAGTATTGTCATGTGGTAACGGTGGTTCTCACTGTGATTCAATGCACTTTGCCGAAGAGCTAACAGGCCGTTACCGAGAAAATCGTCCTGGCTATGCTGGTATTGCTATTTCAGATCCAAGCCACCTTTCTTGTGTGAGTAATGACTTTGGTTATGACTTCGTGTTTTCACGTTATGTAGAAGCGGTTGGTCGAAAAGGTGACGTACTGTTTGGTCTGTCGACTTCAGGTAACTCAGGTAACATCCTGAAAGCGATTGAAGCAGCACAAGCGAAAGGCATGAAGACGATTGCGCTAACAGGTAAAGATGGCGGCAAAATGGCAGGCCTTGCAGATATTGAAATCCGCGTGCCACACTTTGGTTATGCAGACCGCATTCAGGAAATTCATATTAAGATTATTCATATCATCATTCAGTTGATCGAAAAAGAGATGGAATAATCGTTTACGGCCACCGTTTCGAGCTGTGTTGTTAGGGAGTTTTTTTAAACCATGTGTGAATTGCTCGGTATGAGCGCTAATGTTCCAACGGATATTTGTTTCAGTTTTACTGGGCTCATGCAGCGTGGAGGTCGAACCGGCCCACACCGTGACGGATGGGGGATCACCTTCTACGAAGGGAAGGGCTTTCGAACCTTCAAAGATCCCAAGCCAAGTTGTGAGTCTAAAATAGCAGAGTTGGTACAAAATTATCCCATCAAAAGTCGTGCGGTCGTTAGTCATATCCGACAGGCGAATCGTGGTGGTGTTAATTTAGAAAATACTCATCCCTTTACACGTGAGCTGTGGGGTAGGTATTGGACGTTTGCGCATAACGGTCAGCTCTCTGGCTATCAAGACTTGCATACAGGTCGACATCGACCTGTCGGTGAAACAGATAGTGAACTGGCATTTTGCTGGTTATTGAAGCAAATGGAAGATCGATATCCTGAGCCACCAAAGGATATGGAGTCGGTATTTTTATATGTTGCTAAATGTTGTGATGAGCTAAGAGAGAAGGGTGTATTTAACATGCTTCTGAGTGATGGTGAGTATGTAATGACGTATTGCACCAATCATTTGTATTGGATCACAAGACGCGCACCGTTTGGAAAAGCTGCTTTGCTTGATGAAGATGTGGAAATTAACTTCCAAGAAGAAACCACGCCACATGACATCGTTTCTGTGATCGCAACTCAACCTTTGACGGGCAACGAAGCTTGGCAGCGTATGAAACCTGGCGAATACGGCTTGTTTCACCTAGGTGAACTAGTCAAAAATAATGCCTCTGAACTGGTAAATGTGCCGTTTTCGGCGGCTAAGCCGGGCAATCAAGCGCCAACCGAACCGTTAGAGTGATGGTCTCTTACTCTGAATATAAAAATAAAGCTCGCTTAATCGCGAGCTTTATTTTTATGCGTTTTAAACCGAGGGCGGATACGGATGAGCATTCTTACTTTCTAGAGTGCTGGTAGTAGAGTCCTAGTCTCGCTAAGGCTTGCTGTAAAGACGTAACTGATAGAAATTTCTCATAAAACACCTCGTCAGTCTGAACGGTGAAGAACGAACCAGATTCAGAATCTACTTTCCGAGTGTTATGTTACTCAAGTGGTTATGGGATTTTTTAGAATGTTGGGTTTTAGGTTTCTAGTCTCACCATGGTTTTCTTGAATCAAGTTTATAAGTATTAAAACAACCAAGAGCAGCCCTCAGGCTGCTCTTTTGTGCCTGGAGTTTATTATTCAGGGCTACTCATCTGAGGCGTACCCATGTACGCCAAGCTCTGCGCCATCTAAATAGGCTTTACCATCCTTCATGATCAACCGCTCGTCTACCAGCCACTTAGCCACCATAGGGTAGATTCGGTGCTCCTGCGCCTGAACACGTGCCGCAAGTACACTAGCATCATCGTCTTCGAACACAGGAACTTTTGCTTGCAGTATGACAGGGCCACCATCAAGCTCTTCCGTTACAAAGTGCACACTCGTACCATGTTCTTTATCGCCAGCATCAATTGCTCTCTGGTGTGTGTGTAGCCCAGGATATTTTGGTAGAAGAGAAGGGTGGATATTGATCATCTTACCCATGTAATGAGAAACAAATGCGCTGCTCAGAATGCGCATGTAACCAGCAAGAATAATCACGTCTGGTTGGTATTCATCTATTTGACTCATTAGCTCTGCATCAAAGCTTTCACGCGAGCTGAATGCTTTAGGGTCGACAAAGTGACCGTCTACATCAAACTTTTTTGCACGTTCTAAACCAAAAGCATCTGCTTTGTTAGAGAACACGGCTGCCACTCGTGCGTTTGGCATGCTGTCTTCGCAAGCTTCCAAGATAGCTTGCAGGTTACTTCCGTTACCCGAGATGAGGACCACAAAGTTTTTTAGGGTATGGTTTTTCATGATGTCGAGAGCGCCTTGGTATTGTAGGTTGGAGTTATGTAGCTTCTAAACTACCTACTAATAGAATGGTTTTTAGTGTTCTAGATAGCAAAATGAGGACCTAGTCATCTAGTGTCCTCATTCTTCTTATCTTTTGAGCTCGATTTGCAAATTATTGGATTTCAACTTGCTCTTCGTTCGCGTCTGCTTGTGCGATTTGACCAATCACCCACGCGTTTTCGCCTTCTTCTTTAAGAAGAGCAACTGCTGCGTCTGCCTGGTCTTTCCGTAGTGCGACGATTAGACCTACACCACAGTTGAATGTGCGGTACATTTCGTGTGTGTCGACGTTGCCTTTCTCTTGTAGCCACTTGAAGATAACTGGCCATTCCCAACTGTTACCATCGATAACTGCTTTCGTGCCTTCAGGCAGTACGCGTGGGATGTTTTCCCAGAAACCACCACCAGTGATATGAGAAATCGCATGGATGTCGTGTTTCTCAATCATCTTAAGTGCTGACTTGATGTAAATTTTTGTTGGTTCTAGTAGGTGCTCACCAATAGTGCGGCCTGCTAGCTCTTCGCTCTTATCTGCACCAGATACTTCTAGGATCTTACGGATAAGGGAGTAACCGTTTGAGTGTGGGCCGCTTGAGCCAACAGCGATAAGTGCATCACCAGCAGCGACTTTCGTGCCGTCAATCACGTCTTCTTTTTCTACTACGCCAACACAGAAACCAGCTACGTCGTAGTCTTCGCCTTCATACATGCCCGGCATCTCCGCAGTTTCGCCACCAATTAGGGCACAACCTGCTTGAACACACCCTTCTGCGATACCTGAAACAACATCCGCTGCGGTATCAACGTCTAGTTTGCCTGTTGCGTAGTAATCTAGGAAAAACAGTGGCTCTGCGCCTTGCACGATAAGATCATTTACACACATTGCCACTAGGTCGATGCCAATCGTGTCGTGCTTGTTCATATCCAGTGCTAGGCGAAGTTTTGTGCCAACGCCATCAGTACCAGAAACCAGTACAGGTTGTTTGTATTTAGTTGGCAATTCGCATAGCGCGCCAAAACCACCGATACCACCCATAACTTCAGGGCGACGAGTACGTTTTACCGCACCCTTAATACGATCCACAAGCGCGTTGCCTGCATCAATATCTACACCAGCGTCTTTATAGCTAAGAGAAGAGTTGTTACCACTCACAGGGAAGTCCTCGGTATTAAGTTGGATATGAAAACGGCGCTATTCTAACAGTGCTTAAACATAGATAGCAAACGTTTGCGTCTGTTTTTTTCTTTAGTGATTTATCCTGATATCCCTGTGAAAATCATGTATAATCTGAAGGTTTGTTTAAATATTGCCAACTATAGCCGGAGATGGACATGAAAGTTGTTGAAGTAAAGCACCCTCTAGTAAAACATAAAATTGGTCTAATGAGAGAAGGTGACATCAGCACAAAACGTTTTCGTGAGTTAGCGACTGAGGTCGGTAGCCTACTTACTTACGAAGCAACGTCAGACTTTGAAACAGAAAAAGTGACCATTGATGGTTGGAACGGTCCGGTAGAAGTAGACCAGATTAAAGGTAAAAAAGTAACCGTAGTGCCAATCCTACGTGCAGGTCTAGGCATGATGGATGGAGTTCTTGAGCACATGCCAAGCGCACGTATCAGTGTTGTGGGTATTTACCGTGATGAAGAAACGCTTGAGCCAGTTCCTTACTTCAACAAGCTTGCTTCAAACATCGAGGAGCGTATTGCGCTTGTTGTTGACCCAATGCTTGCAACAGGTGGTTCTATGATTGCTACTATCGATCTCCTAAAAGAGAAAGGTTGTAACCAAATCAAAGTGCTGGTACTTGTTGCTGCACCAGAAGGTATTGAAGCGCTAGAAAAAGCACACCCAGATGTTGAGCTATACACTGCGGCAATCGATGAGAAGCTTAATGACAAAGGCTACATCGTTCCGGGTCTAGGCGATGCAGGTGATAAGATCTTCGGTACTAAGTAATTCTTTGATGTATTACTATGACTGAACAGAAAAAGGCTTGGTGAAAACCAAGCCTTTTTTGTATCTACAAGAGGAGAAAAGTAAGACACGCCACCTAATAAAGCGGCGCAGACGTACTATTTCGCGCTTTCTTCTTCCATTTGTGCGTTATCTACAACGTGGTTTTCACCTAAATCGTTTGGTAGCACAAGGTTAAGAATAATTGCCACGATACCGCATAGACTCACACCTTGTAGACTGAACTCACCAATACCGAAGGCCATACCACCAATGCCAAACACAAGGGTTACGGCAACAATCACTAGATTACGAGACTTATGTAAATCAACGTTATTCTTGATCAGTGTGTTGAGGCCTACCGTTGCGATAGAGCCGAACAGCAGAATCATGATGCCGCCCATGACAGGAACTGGAATCGTTTGAAGAACCGCACCTAGCTTACCTACCAATGCAAGTACGATTGCGGTGATTGCTGCCCAAGTCATGATCACAGGGTTAAATGCTTTGGTTAGCATTACCGCTCCTGTTACTTCACTGTAAGTGGTGTTTGGTGGAGCACCCACCATCGAAGCTGCGATAGTTGCCACCCCGTCACCTGCGATTGTGCGGTGAAGGCCTGGTTTTTTCAGGTAGTTTTTTCCTGTAACGTTTGAGATAGCAAGCATGTCACCTACGTGCTCAACCGCAGGTGCGATAGCGACAGGAATCATGAACAAAATTGCGTTGATATTGAACTCTGGCGCGGTGAAGTTTGGCATGGCTAGCCAAGCCGCTTGTTCTACGGGAGTGAAATCAACCACCCCGTAGAATAGAGAAACAGAGTAACCAGCAAGAATACCACCAACAATAGGAACGAGCTTCAAAAAGCCTTTTGCAAAAACGCTGAGTACAATGGTTGTGAGCAGTGAGACCGCCGAGATAATGATCGCAGCATCACCATTAACTAGCTGTGCAGCTCCATCACCAGTTTTACCTACCGCCATGTTCACTGCTGTTGGGGCAAGGCCAAGGCCGATAACCATGATCACAGGGCCAACGACAACGGGCGGGAGAATTTTATGGATAAATCCAACACCACGCACTTTGATCATCGCCCCTAGAGCCACATAAACTAAGCCAGCTGCCATCAAGCCGCCCATCGTTGCACCGATACCCCAAGTTTGGATACCGAACATAATAGGAGCAATAAACGCAAAAGAAGAGGCAAGGAAGATGGGAACAGAACGTTTAGTCATTAATTGGAAGAGGAGGGTACCGACACCGGCACCAAAGAGGGCTACGTTTGGATCAAGGCCAGTTAGGAGCGGCACAAGCACCAAAGCACCAAAAGCGACAAAGAGCATTTGAGCGCCTTGTAACGCGTTTTTCATAATAATTCCCTATTTTCAAGATACGCAGACAAATCCGGCGAATACTATCATCCTGCAATCGTTTGCAATGTTGCATAGATCAAACTTTCGATTGAATTTTTCCCATAAATAGCACTTTTGAGAGTTGCTTGCTTGCAAATTGTCCTCTTTTACGTGTCTTGCGTGAAGATGAAAAATGGATAGCCTAACTTGTTGAGATAGCTTAATAAGCAATGAGTTTATTATAAAAAATAGCACTGAAGTGCTGGTTGAGGCCCGAGTTAACAAAGCTGGTCATAATACAGACAATTTACTCAGTACTTACCTTGCTCAAGATTTGATAGTTGCTTATTATTCGGGTTCTTGTTCAGAGGATTATAAAAACTATGCGCTATTTAGCTCTCTTACTGATAGGTTGGTTGTCCCTACCAGTATATGCATTAACTCAGGTGGATATCTATCGTGCCGAAGTGGTTATCGACAGTGAGCAGAACGACGGTGAGTCTTTGGCTCGTCAACAAGGTATGCAGGATGTGATTGTTCGAGCGACCGGTTCTCAATCCTCTTTAAGCAATCCAGTGATTAAAAAGGCACTTAGCTCAAGTGCGCGTTACATTTCTCAACTAAGCTATGGGCAGGTTGATGGAAAAGCGAGCTTAAAAATGTTGTTTAACAACGACCAAATCAGCTCTCTTTTAACACAAGCACAATTGCCATCTTGGTCGCCAAATCGTGCCAATATTTTAGTTTGGATGGTTGAAGAACGGGGTTACGATCGTAACATTGCGTGGGAACATTCTGAATCTTCAAATGTTGCAGCACTTCGTAGCGCAGCGAAATTAAGAGGCCTACCAATCACTATCCCGGTTGGGGATTTTGATGATGTGACCGGTGTTAATGTCTCTGATCTTTGGGGCGGCTTTATTGAGCCAATTGGTCAAGCCAGCCAGCGCTACCCAGCTGACGCCGTTTTGGTTGTACGAGCTCAAGGTGAACAAATTCGTTGGACACTCTACGACCAGTCGCCAACGAGAATTGTAGAAGCGCAACGTTCTCCGCGTAGCGGGTCTGCATCAGGTGCTAATGCTATTGCAGAAATGGTGGATGGCATCGCAGACTACTATGCAAGTAAGAGTGCAGTTGTGGTTTCAGGAAAGTCTTCAAAAGCGCTAGCAGTGAAAGTCCTTAATGTAACCTCTGCAACGGACTTCTTCCGTTTAGAGAATGCGTTAAAACAACTTAATTCGGTTGCGGGTACAGAGATTAAGCGTGTTCAAGGGGACGAGTTAACGCTCAACATCCACCTTTTGGCATCACAACAAGCTTTTGAGAAAGAAGCTTCTTCTATTTCTCAATTAATGGTTTTTGAAGATCCTTTAGGTGAAGTTGATGCCCCAGCTTCAACTCAAGAAGAAGAGCCATTGGTTCAGAGTAATGAAGCAAAAGACGCCGCGACGCCAAAAGAAGCGCAGCCTGAAGTACCAGTAGATATTGTGGCAGAAGCAAGTGACGAAACACAGCCAACTCAGCCGATGATTGTGGAGCCTGTCCGAGAACAGTATGACTTGATCTACGAGTGGCGCTCGGCATCGTAATCTCCTTGGTAGCGTTCCAGGCGTGAAACGCAAGGATCAAAGACCAATGTGGTAAGCATAAAAAAGAGTCGCAATAGCGACTCTTTTTGTTTTCAGCCTTAAACCACCTACTTCAGTAGGTGGTTATCATCCGCTTCGGCTTTGCCTGTAAATCTACTCATGCTAAATGCATCTTTGATTTTTCCAGAAGCCAAAGAGGACAAATAACATGAGTAGATACAATCAAGTTTCCTCACCTTAGGAAGAACAGGCTTTGGGGTAATCACTTTTGGCAAAGAGGCTATTTTGTCGATAGTGTTGGAATCAATGAAGAAATAATACGCCGATATGTAAGACATCAAGAGAAGCAAGAGCGAGTAGAGCAGCAGCAATTGGCGCTGGACTAAACAAAGGCCCCCTCTTAGGGGGCTCACACAAAGCCACCTTCTTTAGAAGGTGGTAATTTACTTTCTAAATTCGTATTCGAACCAATGATCAGTGATTGACTGCAATTGGCGTTATTTATTGAATTTCGCTTTTTCTTCTTTTTCTACTTGAGAGAGGCGTTTCAACTTAAGACCTAGCTCTTTGCCTCTCGCTCTAGCAAACAAAATATTGCCAGCGAAACCGAGTGAAGTCAGTATCAGTTCCACTGCCGCAAGCCAGCGTTCACCCCCATCCACATAGAGGATGGTCAGCGCATGCAAGAAATACAGCATAAGAACAAAGTTAGCCCAAGCATGAGTGTAAGGCTTACCAGCTAAAATACCAGGCAACGGAAGTAGTAGCGGAATACACCAAGCAATAGCAAGTGTTGTGCTGCTGAGGTGGGGATGAGGGGATAACGCAAGCTGCCAAATAGCGACCCAGGCTAATAAGGCTAAGTTGCCAAATAAAGCCAGGTAACGATAGGTTTTAGCCTGTGTACCGAGTGGTGTTTGGTCTAAAGAGTCAGACATCGATTAACTATCCTTGATTTTACTAACAGACTTTTAGTTTTAACGCTGCAGTTGCCAGCCTTTTGCCTAATTGTTGTGCCAGGCGAATCTCTTCACTGCTTAGGGTTGCCTCATGGCCTACACTGCTGGCGCCATACGGAGTGCCTCCGGACTGCGTAGTGTGTAACTCTGGCTCGGAATAAGGAATGCCCAAAACCATCATCCCGTGATGCAATAAAGGGGTCATCATGCTTTGTAACGTTGTTTCTTGACCACCATGCATCGAGGACGAAGAGGTAAAGACACAAGCAGGCTTATCGATTAAGTCACCACTGACCCATAAAGATGTAGTCTGATCCCAGAAGTGCTTTAAAGGCGCAGCCATGTTGCCAAACCAGACGGGACTGCCAAACGCTAGACCGTCGCACGTTTTTAGTTCCTCTAGAGTAACAATTGGATCAGAAGGGGAGTGTGAGTGAGGTGACAATTCTTCAACTGTACGCAAAATTGCTTGGCATTGAGGAGTCGATTCGACTCCTCTTGCTATTTGTCTTGCCAGTTGTTTTGTCGAGCCATGACGGCTGAAATACAAAATAAGGATCTGGCAATCCATTTATAAAATATCCAACACTTGCTCTGGTGGGCGACCAATTTTTGCTTTGCCGTTAGCAACGACAACCGGACGTTCAAACAACTTTGGATTCTTCGCCATTGCTTCGAATAATTGCTCATCGCTGACGGAGTCTTCGCCTAAGCCAAGCTCTTTATATTCACTTTCTTTAGTGCGCATCATTTCACGTACAGATGAAAAGCCAAGCTGGGCGTACAGCGCTTTTAGTTCATCCACGTTAAGTGGTGTGTCTAGGTATTTGACGACTTCCGGTGTAACACCATTTTGCTCAAGCAGTTCAAGTGTTTGACGGCTCTTTGAGCAACGAGGGTTGTGATAAATCACGACTGACATGGTTTTCTCCATTTCGTTATTGTAATGCCATGAATCGATCTCTTTGGATCATGAGTTGGTCGATACGGGCATCGTATCGCGCTTGCTCTAAGCTGCCCAACTTGGCCATTTTACTTGCTTCACTATAATATTGAATCGCTTTATTCCAATTTGCTCGCAATGCCAAAATTTCCGCTCGAGCAGCCAACTCTTCATCGCTACGCCCTAGCGCGTGGTAGCTTTTCGATATTAGGTGCCAGCCATTTGTATCTTCAGGATAGTCATGAGTGTATCTTTGAAGAACTCGCGTGGCTTGATCGTTTTTATTGTCCTCAAGTAGCGCATTGGCGTAGTTAATGGTCAATACTTTATTTTGAGGGTTCCGAGATAACGCTTTGCGGAGCATCTCGGTTGCTTTTTCTGGCTGCTTCTTCTCGATGTATAAATCCGTCATAGCGTCCAAGTAAAACGGGTTACTTGGGTCTTGTTCCAGTAACTTTTTCAAAATTGGTTCCGCTTGAGATAGGCGTTTATTGTCTAAATGCACGAGTGCTCGACCATAATCAAAAGCAGGTGTAATGTCCGCAGAGGCTTTCTTTTGGGTTCTCTCAAACCAGCTCAGGGCGGCTTGTCCATCAATGCCAGCGTAACGAGCGACAATGCGCGCGCGAGCTAGATGATAGTCTATTGAAGGCACAACACGCATTGGAGGATAGGTTCTTGCTCGCGCACGGCTATCGGTAATTCGATCTTCAGGCAGAGGGTGAGTCAGGAGCATTGGTGGCGGTTTACTCGCATAACGATACTCATCAGCAAGACGGCCAAAAAACCTTGGCATTGCTTGAACATCAAAACCGGCTTTTGCTAGTGTCGAAATACCAAAGCGATCCGCTTCTTTTTCGTTTGCACGAGTGTAGTTGATTTGACTTTGCATGTTGCCCGCGGTTGCTGCTGTAATTGCAGCCATCCCCGCTTCGGGTGAGGCAATTGAAAGCAGTAGTGCCCCCGCAAGTGCGGCTAATGTGGCCGGAGAGCGGCGTGCTTGTTCTTCCATACTCCGAGCAAGATGACGTTGTGTGACGTGCGCTATCTCGTGAGCGACAACAGAGGCCAGCTCACTTTCTGAACGAGCATGAAGAAACAACCCAGAATGCAGCGCTACATAGCCACCAAAAAATGCGAACGCGTTGATATTACGGTCGCGAATCATAAAGAAGTGGAACGGCGTTTTTACATCATTCGCATTGGCCACTAATTTGTGCCCAAGAGAGTCAATATATTCATTGATGACAGGGTCATTAACGATAGGTTTACTGGCTCTGAGCATACGCATATAGGCGTCGCCATAAATCAACTCTTGGTCTATTGAAAGCGTGCCACCAGCAGCTGTGCCAATGTCTGGCAAGTCAATGCTATTGGCATAAGTTGTCGGCGAACTGATGGCAGCAGCAAGACATAAGCAAACTAGCGAGCGAGTGCGTTTTAACATACGTTTAAAAGGTTCTCCAAAATACATAAGCATGTGGTTACAGGTCGAGAGCCTATTAACAGCGCCACATACGTTTTGGTTATCCGTGAGGATATAAGCTAACAGTAAGACCGGAAATAAATGAATTGGTTTCGTAAATTATTTTATATCCGAGCTATTTCAGCATGTGGTTAAATCATGTCAGAAGTGCTAGCACCAGCTCAAAAAGCCGTTACAATACAACCCTATCATAAGTGCAGAGCAATACAATGGAATCCATGTTACTTGATTTGCGTGAGCAACGTTGTCCTATGGCACTGTTACTTGCAAAGCGTC
Organism: Vibrio sp. 1401; assembly: GCF_033340295.1. Taxonomy (NCBI): domain Bacteria; kingdom Pseudomonadati; phylum Pseudomonadota; class Gammaproteobacteria; order Vibrionales; family Vibrionaceae; genus Vibrio; species Vibrio sp. 1401. The sequence continues at coordinate 11,755 of NZ_JAWOWF010000030.1, read as the reverse complement.
ATGCTGCTGAGGTCTTTCAAGGAGAAGCAAAGCAGTATCATCAACTTGTCATTCAAGTGGTGGACAACAGCTCTAAACGAGACATTGTGAACTATCTTAGTGCCCAAGGGTACTCGGTTGATTGCCAATCTACATCAGAGCACTACACATTGACTGTCTTCAATAAGGAATCCGCATAAGATGTTTGAAATGGTTAGTCGTTGGTATAAACGACGTTTCTCTGACCCTCACGCAGTAAGTCTCGTCGCGATCTTGCTGTTTGGCTTTATCACCATTTACTTCTTTGGACACTTGATTGCGCCATTACTTGTCGCGATCGTTTTGGCTTATCTACTTGAATGGCCAGTTGTCAAAATGTGTCGTATGGGCGTGCCGCGCACTTTGTCGGTTATTATCGTGATCTTGGTCTTTGTCGGGTTAATGTTAATTGCGTTGTTTGGCTTGGTTCCGACGATTTGGACTCAGGTCGGTAATCTAATTAACGATATTCCGAACATGTACAACGGGCTACAAAAGTTTATTGTCACATTGCCAGAGCGCCATCCTGAACTAGCCAATTTAGAAATAGTAGAAACCGTGGTGACGAACGCCAAAAACCAAGCACTGGGGCTGGGTGAAAGTGTCGTCAAAGGGTCGCTTGCTTCATTAGTTAGCATTGCAACGCTAGCGGTATATTTGATCTTAGTGCCACTTCTGATCTTCTTTTTGCTTAAAGACAAAGAAGAAATGCTGCGAATCGCAAGCGGTATTCTGCCGAAAAACCGTAAATTGGCGAATAAAGTTTGGCATGAAATGAACGAGCAGATATCAAATTACATTCGCGGTAAAGTGTTAGAGATTTTAATCGTGGGCGGTGTGAGCTACGTAACTTTTGCCCTTTTAGATCTTCGTTACTCGGCGTTGCTTGCCGTAGCCGTTGGTCTATCGGTTTTGATTCCTTATATCGGTGCGGCGGCTGTTACTGTACCTGTTGCTATCGTTGGTTTGTTCCAATGGGGTTTAACGCCTCCGTTTTATTGGTTGTTGCTTGCTTACGGTATTATCCAGGCGCTTGATGGTAACGTCTTGGTTCCTGTTCTGTTTTCCGAGGCAGTAAACTTACACCCAGTTGCTATCATTGTGGCTGTATTAGTCTTTGGTGGGCTGTGGGGTTTTTGGGGGGTGTTCTTCGCCATTCCTTTAGCGACATTAGTCAAAGCCGTATGGCATGCATTACCAAGCACGGAAGAAAACGAACCTGTCGAACAAGAGTAGTTGTTACCAAAGGTACGATGGTTAAAAGAAAGCCCAGCAGTTTGCTGGGCTTTTTGTTTGTAGAAAAACAATAGCGTTTAAGCGTTTTCGTTTAAGTAGTTTAATACGACTTCGTGGTGATCTTTGGTTTTGAACTTGTTGAACACATGTTCGATCACGCCTTCTTCATTGATCAGAAAGCTAATGCGGTGAAGACCGTCGTATACTTTGCCCATGAATTTCTTTTCGCCCCAAACGCCGAACTGGTCAGCAACGGCATGGTCTTCATCAGAAAGCAGAGTGAAGTTTAAATCATCGCGCTCGATGAACTTGCCTAGACGCTTTACAGGGTCGATGCTTACGCCGAGTACCACCACGTTATGTGCATCGAGTTCGGCTTTGATGTCACGAAGGCCTTTTGCTTGTGTAGTACAACCCGGCGTCATCGCCTTAGGGTAAAAGTAGAAAAGTACTTTCTTGCCTTTAAAGTCTTCAAGAGAAACGGTATTTCCGTCTTGGTCGAGCAAAGAGAAGGCTGGCGCTGGCGAGCCTGCTGTCAGCGTATTCATTTTGATTTCCTTTACTTTATAGTGTGTTTTTAATGAAATTCAGAGAACCTTGTACGTTGAGCGACTTACAAAGTTCATCGAAGTCTTCTTGTAACTGCATCAAATTAAAATCCGCGCTTACAGATGCAGTAATCGCAATATGAAACTGGTCAGAATCGAGTTGAATTTTCGACTTGCTGATGGTTTGCGCGCTAAGAGAGTCTAAACCAATCTGCTGATCAGCGAAGAACTTAGTAAATTTTTCAGTTAACCCAGGGCGGTCTTCAGACTCAATAAACACTTCCATGGTGTAGCTGTTATCGAGCAGTTCGTGCGCCGCTGTGCGTTTCATGATCGTAATAAGGTCATGTTCTTGGCCAAGCAGGGGCAATTGCGTTTCAACTCGAGTCACGCTGCTGGCGTTCCCAGTCAGGAGCATGATCAGCGTAAATTCGCTGCCAAAGATAGCGATACGGCTATCGACTATGTTACAACCAGCTTGAGTAACGAGCTGTACGACTTGGTTACAAATGCCTGGACGGTCCGTTCCAACTGCTGTAAGTACCAGATGTTGCTTCATAAATGAGCTTCTTGTCCTTTCTTCAATAGAGAGATGTTAGCACAGATATTGCGAAGAAATATCGAGCCAGTTCTTTTTTAGTCCATAAAAAAGCAGTCGGAGCTTGAGGGGAGTGGTGGGAAATAAACAGTAAATGCAGGCTATAGGATAAACAAAACGTTTGCATGATGTGCTTGCCTATTGTCTGGCCGTTTTATTCACTTAGATCTGACTTGGCTAACAAGACCAAAGAGTATATTTTCCTTGCTTGTGCTCTTCAGTATTTTCCAAATCACTGATAGATTCTAAAGTCACTCGAAAGCCCAACACGATTATCAATATTGCCGTTAATCAAACCAACTAGAGCAATTAAGTTGCTAGACCTCTAACAACTGATAATTATTCATTCATTTGTACTTTGTAAGCGAGTTTACGCTCTTGTGTTTTTCAATCGCATTACAGTACCATGCAGAAAGAGTTAAATGAGGGAGATAAACATGTTTTCAGGAAGTATCGTAGCGCTGATTACGCCATTCAAAGCAGATGGCGAAGTAGACTTTGACGGTCTGCAAAAGCTAGTAGAGTACCACGTTGAAGCGGGTACAGACGGTATTGTGGCAGTAGGCACAACAGGTGAGTCAGCGACACTGACCATTGAAGAGCATGTGAAGGTCGTTAATAAAACTGTTGAGTTTGCCGACGGTCGCATCCCTGTGATTGCTGGCACGGGTGCAAATGCAACCCATGAGGCAGTAACATTTAGCAAATTACTGGCTGATTCTGGTATTGCTGGCTTCCTGAGTGTGACACCGTATTACAACAAACCAACTCAAGAGGGTTTGTTTTTACATTACAAGGCAATTGCCGAAGCGAGTGATGTGCCTCTAATTTTGTACAACGTACCAGGCCGTACTGCTGTTGATATGCAGCCAGAAACAGTGGCACGCTTGTCAAAGCTTGATAATATCGTGGCTCTAAAAGATGCAACGGGCGATTTGGAACGAATTGCAATTCATCGTGAACTTTGTGGCGAAGATTTTATCTTACTAAGTGGCGATGATGCGACAGGGCTGGATTTTGTGAAACTTGGCGGCAATGGTGTTATCTCGGTAACGAACAATATTGCAGCTAAAGACATGGCAGACATGTTCCATTTGGCAAGTGAAGGTAAGTACGAAGAAGCAGAAGCGATTAACCAACGCTTGATGACTCTACACAAAAACCTTTTCATCGAAGCAAGCCCTATCCCAGTAAAATGGGCAGCGCAAAAGCTTGGTTTGATTGAAGAAGGTGGTTTGCGTCTTCCTTTAACTACGCTTTCTGAAAAATCGCAGCCGATCGTCGGGCAGGCGCTAACAGACGCCCATATTTATTAAGATTGAGTTACTAGGATTGAAGTTCATACTGGGGGCCAAAGCGCCCTCGGTGTTTTAGGAGTATAGATGAAGCTTTCAAGCCAGTTAGTGTTAAGTTCATTAGCTGTATTCGTATTGACTGCCTGTTCAGGTGGTGCCAATCAACGTCGTCAAGCAAAAGATGACTTCGAGTATTTGAACTCCCCCAATTTGGGTGAGTGGAATGTCCCACAGGGTGCACAGCCTCAGTTTTACCCTAACTACGAGATCCCTCAGGGTAACTACGCTGGTGGTGTCGGTAAAGATGTCGACATTCGTCCACCTCAACAAGTCCTAGAGCTTATTCCCGGTGCACGTCTAGACCGCAGTAGTGATGGTGAAGTGACACTTTGGCTACTTCGTAAAGATGAACTAGATAAAGTTTGGCAAACGGTGCAAAACATGGTCGCGGCTAACGAGATTCCAGTTGAAAGCCAAACAGACTCTCGCATCGAGACAGGATGGGTGACTTGGGATTCGCCAGATGAAGAGCTAGAAATTGGCAGCCGATATGAAATCGTACGCGCTGAAGCAAATGGTCGACACGGCTTTAAGGTGAGCCTTATTGACTGGCGTGAAGGCAATCAAGTGAAAGAAGTAACGGCGACCAACCGTGAGCGCTACAATGTGTTCATGACGAACTTGGTCACCGCTCGCTACGATCAAGAAGTGCGTGAAGAAGCACAGCGTAAAGCGCAAGAGTTGGTTAAACAGATCCCAATCACAATGGGTAAAGACCGCAGCGGACTTCCTGTGATTATCGCGCGTGCGCAATACAACATGCTTTGGCAACGTCTGCCTAATATTCTACCTAAGATGGGCTTTAAGATTGAAGAGCGTAGCCAGTCTCAGGGCACAATCACTGCGAAATATGCATCTCCGGATGATGAATTCTGGAACGATATCGGCGTTAAACCAGTGGAGTTAGCCGCTGGTAAGTACACATTCTTACTTGGTGATTTAGGCAACCGTACGTCTATCAATATCACCGACTCCTCTGGCAAGCCAGTAGAAGAAGAGTTTTTGAAATCACTAGCGCCTGTATTGGCTGCAACAGTGAAGCAGTAAACAAAGCGAGCTTAACGCGGCGTGTTTACTTAATGATAGAAAAGGGACCTAGTGGTCCCTTTTTTGATGTTTAGATTAAATGTGTCGAGATGAAGCTGGTGAGTAACTAACGAGGCTCGTTTTTGTTTTTATCTTCTTCAGCGTAGCGCTGTTTATCCAATGTGTTCAGCTTATCTAAATCGTTCTTACGGCTTTTATCCATCTGACCAAACTTCATTTTTGCGGTATATTTGAGTGCGGCAATATTACCAATGACCACGCTCAACACTACAATAATAATGACCCAAGGATTGGTTAGTATTTCTATCATAGAGCCTCCGGCGGCGTGATATTGTGAATAAATTTGGCAACGACGTTATCCAAATTATTCAGTATGACGTCAATCCCTGCAATGTTGTCGGTCTGATTTTGTTTAATCAACTGGCTTCTGAGTACATCAAGCGTCAACTGCTCGAGGCATTGCTGCCCGACAGCGCGGTGACTAATGTGCCAAGGCTCAATCGAAACGCCACCTAAATCGTGCTGATAAGGAAAGAAGAAACCGAACCGACCAAGGTTGGCTTTTAACCATTGGTAGAACGCCTGCTGGTGGCCTTCGAGATACTCCCAAGGTTCCAACTTGAGTTTTGTGTCAGCAGGCAATAAATTGCGCGCATAGACATCAAAATCACAACCCCAATGATGACGACTTCCTCCGGGCAATGCCGACCAGCGCAAAATGGCCATCAATTTCTCTTCGTCATTTAACTCTGCTTTATTCAAAGGGCGGGAGTTGATGTCGAGAATTGGCAACTCACCAGAAAACTTCCCGTTCCAGATGGCTTTTTGGCGATTAAAGTCACGAAAACCACTGGCGATTTCCATTTTGAAACCTGCTTCTGTTGCCGCTTCAATCATCTTTAGCAGATCGTCAGCCACTTCAGGGTGGAGTAGAAACGCTTTTTGCCCCACTAGTGTGGATTGAAGATGAGAATCAGTGATTCCGGTGAGTTGCTCTGGTGTCATTGTGTTCTCGCTGATTACTTCGCCAATAGGTGTTTCAACGTGTTTTCGTACATGTCCGTCAACTTTTCAAGATCGTCGACTTTCACACACTCGTTCACTTTATGAATCGTAGCGTTAACAGGACCTAACTCTACGACTTGACCTCCCATTTGAGCAATAAAACGACCATCAGAAGTACCGCCAGTTGTAAGTAGCGCTGGCTTCGTATCATTGACTTCGGCCACAGCAGCTACAACCGCGTCTAGCAGTGCGCCCGTATCGGTCAGGAATGGGTCACCGTTGAATGTCCATTTTAGGTCGTAGTCCAGCTCATGCTTGTCCAATGTTTCGGTAACACGCTGAACAATTGCGTCATTGTTAAGCTCAGTACTAAAACGTAGGTTGAACTGAACATGGAACTCGCCAGGAATAACGTTAGACGCACCAGTGCCAGCCGATACATTCGGGATCTGGAAACTGGTCGGTGGGAAGTAATCATTCCCTTTGTCCCATTCCGTCGTCGCGAGTTCATGAATCGCGAGTAGAGACTCGTGCACTGGATTGCTGGCTAGGTGAGGGTAGGCCACGTGGCCTTGTGTTCCTTTTACCGTTAAATCACCAGTGATGGATCCACGGCGTCCATTTTTCACTACATCGCCAACCACGTCGGTGCTGGATGGTTCACCAACAATACACATATCGATGTTCTCACCACGTTCCATCAACGTTTCTACAACGCGAACGGTACCATTGATAAATGGCCCTTCTTCATCTGACGTAATCAAAAAGCCAATTGAGCCTTTGTGGTCTGGGTTTTCTTCAATGAAGCGTTCGACAGCAACGACCATAGCAGCTAGCGACCCTTTCATGTCAGCTGCGCCGCGGCCATGCAAGTAACCATCAATAATGGTCGGTTCAAACGGATGTGTATTCCAGTGTTCCAATTTGCCAGCTGGTACCACATCGGTGTGGCCAGCAAACGCAAATAGCGGCGCTTCTGAACCACGTCGAGCCCAGAAGTTCGTGGTGTCTTCAAATACCATCACTTCAATTTCAAACCCGAGTGCTTTTAAGCGCTCGATCATCAAATCCTGACAACCTGCGTCTTCCGGCGTTACGGACTGTCTACTGATCAGATCTTTAGCAAGTGCCAATACTGGACTGTCTGTCATCCTTGAGTATTCCTTTATTTAAGAGTTGAAAATGCTAGCGTATTGATCAGCTTTAAAACCGATATGAAGTTGATCATTCACTTTTAAAATTGGGCGTTTAATCATCGCAGGGTTTTCTACCAAAAGAGCGATGGCGTTTTCCTCGTTAAGTGTGTCTTTCTGCTCTTGCGCTAATTGGCGGTAGGTTGTGCCACGTTTATTGAGCACCTGTTCCCAACCTAAAGCGCGACAAAATTCACTTACCATTTCTGCATCAATGCCTTGCTTACGGTAGTCATGGAAGTCGTAAGCAATATCCTCGGCTTCTAACCATTTCTTGGCTTTTTTGATCGTATCGCAGTTGGGAATACCAAACATGGTAATCGACATAGTCTTTCCTTTTTCTTTGTTCTATTTTTCACTGGCGCGGTTAAGACGCACTTAAGTGATTTGGGCTGTTAAAGCATCCTATCAAGAAGCAATCAAACTGACAAAATGCGGTGGAAAATATTTTCAGATAGATTGAGATAACTAATGTCACATAACTTATTTACGATGAATGCGCTATAAATCGAATAAAAATTCGTCTAAATCAAATGGAAAAGTCGAGTTATTGATCAAACGCAACACCTCGCTGAGCAAAAACGAAATAATGAATCAGCACAATTTTAGGAGGTGTCAATGGAATTGAGTCCTGTTTTTGCAAGGCGGCTATATTTGGCCTTGTTGGTGGAAAACCTAGAAAGGCCGAATGTGCCAAAGTTGATCGAAAAAACGGGGTGGCCTCGTCGTACTATTCAAGATGTACTCAAGGCGTTACCTGGGATCGGCATTGAACTCATATTCGTTCAAGATGGCCGACGTCATAATGACGGCTATTATCAACTTTCAGATTGGGGGCCTTTTGATAGCCAATGGGTTCTAGAGCGGGAGAGAGATATCGCTAGCAGTCTTGGATTTCGTGCATAAGCCAGCAATTGCTGGCTTTTTTCATATTCAGGCCTCATCCATTGCAGCGGTAGGCGGAACCCAGTACGCTAAATGAAGTGATAAAATCTTGTGGGGAAACCATAAAAACGGTGTCCGCATCGATAGCCGCTGCATTGTTTTTTAAATCGTTCATCGCGCCTTGCATCATCGCGTCATTAGTCATGAAAATGTAGTTATACCAATGGCCTTCACTTCCGGTGACTTCGCCTTTGTATTCGCATCGCTCAGGGTCGAATTGCGCGTCAATGCGAATATGAACATCTTGACTTTGAGCATGAGTAAGGTGAGAAGGCATCGTGCAACCCGTTAGAAGCACGACAAAAAGTCCAAGTAACAGGCGTTTCATTAGCTATTTCCCCAATACTATGTAAGCAGCAAAGCCAATCCAGCTCAGAACAAGTAGTGTCCAAGGCAGTTTGCTTGATGAATGGTTTGGCGCATCGTCGGTGATATTGTCTTGTTCGATAATCTCTTCATGCTGACGTTGTTTTTCACGTTGCTGTTTTTTCTTCGCTTTATCGGCTTGGCGGTTGCGCTCTTTTTGTTGTTTCTTATATTGCGCGATGCCTTTTTCGATACCTTGAGCGATAAGCTTGGTTTGCTCTTTGGTTTGCCCCGGTTTCTGCGTGGATTTGGCAATTCTTATCGCTTCGGCTTGAGTTTCTTGAGAAGGCACAGGGGTGGCAGGAGTTCTTTTTTTCATGTTTCTCATCAACGTCGCTGTAAATCTTTGTTTAGTTTACCTGTGTAAGGTGCTGAAATGAACTTCAGTTCTCATATTTGTTGGCTTGCAACTCTGAAACGATAGGTTAAAGTGACGTTTTTATCACATAAAGAAGAAGATGTTGTGCGCTATTCGTTTGACCAATATGACGCCCATGGATTTTTAAAGGCGCCGATCATTTTATGGGTGGGATGGATGTTTCTTGTGCGTTCATGGGTGGTGTTTGCCATGGCTGGTGTAAGTCGTGATAGTGGCAGTAAGCTACTCGCTATTGTTTACCCAGATTCAAGTACGTTGTATTTAGGTTTGGCGATGGGCATTCCAAGTTTGCTTCTTATGTGGTTAATGGGGCTTCGTCATCCCGACAGAGGATGGGTAAACAGAATTACTCGCTATGGTCGCGAGATCACTTTGATCTTGTGCGGTATTCAACTTGCTCAGACCATGTATCATGTGTACCTAGAACATGGAGTGTTTAATTGGGCAAACGCCCTTACCATTACCTTATTAGCTTGGTTTATGATCTATCTTCTAAATGGAAGATGGGTAAAAGACTGTTTTCAAGTGCCACAATTGGCGCACGATGAACAGCAGCATTCAAAGAATTAAAAACAATAACTTCCCACTCTGGGGCAAAGTAATAGAGGAAACCTCAATGTCACAAGCTCAAACGGCGATCGTGCCAGAAGCCGGGCCATTTGCACTGTACACTCAACTCAAAGTGAACCAAAACCGTGAAAACGTATTAGAAAAACTGAAAGCACTACCAAAGTTGGTGGAAGAGTTAAACATTACCCAGCCGGGTGCAGCGCTGACGCTTTCTATCGCATTCACAAAATCGTTTTGGGAACACCTTAATGTAGACGCGCCAGAAGAGCTTATTGATTTTACTCAACTTGGCGAAGGTGACATCGTTGCTCCAGCAACAGACGTAGATGTACTGATTCACTGTCACTCGACTCGTCACGACTTGCATTTTTACGTGTTGCGTAAGTTCCTAGAAGAGACGGCACAAGATGTCACCATTGTGGACGAAACATATGGGTACCGTTACCTTGATGCTCGTGATATGACAGACTTCATTGATGGCACAGAAAACCCGAAAGGGGAGGCTCGCGCTGATGTGGCTCTAGTAAAAGAGGGCCCATTTGCTGGAGGCAGTTATGTTATGGCTCAGCGCTTTGAACATAACCTTGCCGCTTGGAATCGATTGAATGTCAAAGCGCAAGAAAAAGTGATTGGTCGTACCAAGCTAGACTCTATCGAGCTAGAAGACGTTCCTGCTGCATCACACGTTGGTCGAGTTGATATCAAAGAAGAAGGTAAAGGTTTGAAGATTGTTCGCCACAGCTTACCATACGGGACGGTGACAGGGCCTCATGGCCTGCTGTTTATTTCTTACTGCAATACACTTCATAACATTAAAGTGATGCTAGAAAGTATGTACGGCGTGACAGATGGTAAAACAGACCAAATGCTTCGTTTCACAACAGCGGTAACTGGTGCGTACTTCTTCGCGCCTTCGCAAGAAATGCTCGCAGAGCTAGCCATCAAGTAAGTTGTCAGACTTTATTTCTTAAGCCCTCCAATGGAGGGCTTTTGTTTTCGATTTCTATTCCAATCTCTTTTCAAAAAACACTAAACTTTTCTGTTACTTGGTCGATAAGTACTCAAAGCCTTAATTTTAGGACTCTTTATTCGTGGCGATCACCGTTAATACCAATGTTGCAGCACTTGTCGCACAGCGTCACTTGACCAGTGCAACGGATATGCTGAATCAATCCATGGAGCGTTTGTCTTCAGGGAAGCGTATTAATAGCGCAAAGGATGACGCTGCGGGTCTGCAAATTTCCAACCGCTTGCAATCACAAATGCGTGGTTTAGATGTTGCGGTTCGCAACGCGAATGACGGCATTTCCATCATGCAAACTGCGGAAGGCGCGATGAATGAGGTGACCAATATCATGCAACGTATGCGTGATTTGTCGCTACAGTCAGCCAATGGTTCAAACAGCAAAGCGGAGCGCACTGCACTGCAAGAAGAAGTCTCTGCTTTAAATGATGAGTTAAGTCGTATTGCAGAAACCACATCTTTTGGTGGACGTAAATTGCTGAACGGCACATTCGGTACATCGTCTTTTCAAATCGGTGCAACGGCTGGTGAAGCGGTACAAATTGGCCTGCGGACCATGCAGCCGGAATCTTTAGGTAGCTTTTCAATGAGCTCATATCAAAGAGTCAGTTCAGATTGGACGGTTCAAAACGGAAATAATGAAATTGTTATCAGCTACCGTGATAACAATTTTGAAGAGCAGGAGAACCGTATTGAAGCTAAAGCTGGCGACGATATAGAAGAACTCGCGACTTACATTAACGGGCAGACCGATAAAGTGAAAGCGTCTGTTAATGAAGAGGGGCAACTGCAGTTACTCATGTCCCACAAGGACGCCATAAAATACCCTGGACCAACCTTCAGTGGTGGCCTGGCTGATGAGTTAGAACTTGGCAAGTATGTCACCGTAAATAGAACGGTAGATAGTATTGATATTAGCACGGTCGGTGGCGCTCAGATGGCGGTCGGCATTTTAGATGATGCTTTGAAAACGGTAGATGGCAGTCGTGCGGAGTTAGGAGCGTATCAAAACCGCTTTAATCACGCGATCAATAATCTCGATAACATCCACGAAAACTTAGCCGCTTCCAACAGTCGTATCCAAGACACTGACTATGCCAAAGAAACTACGCAAATGGTGAAGCAACAGATTTTGCAGCAGGTCAGTACTTCTATTCTTGCACAAGCAAAACAAGCGCCCAACCTAGCTTTAACTTTACTTGGCTGATGAACGGCCTTGCCCGAATTTAACGTAAAACCTGCCTGTATCGACAATTCGAAAAGAAGCTTTAGCGAAAAATGAAAGTTTTTTTGCTTTTTTATCCGCTTTGTCACGATTACCCCTCCAAACGAATTATTTTCAAAAAAATCCAAAATTTTCTCTAAAGAAAACAGGGCATGCGCCGTTAATAAAAGTAACTTTGAGAGAACTACTTGGTTTTCCGAGACGTCGGAAACCGCTACACCGGAAAATCAATTGGAGAAATCACCA
>NZ_JAWOWF010000029.1:0-65537 GCF_033340295.1 Vibrio sp. 1401 | reverse complement strand
ACTCAGAAGTGAAACGAAATAGCGCCGATGGTAGTGTGGGGCTTCCCCATGTGAGAGTAGGACATCGCCAGGCTTTAAATTTAAGAAGCCCGCTCGAAAGAGCGGGCTTTTTTGCATCTATAGAGTTTTAAAATTAGCTCACTTTATACCTAAAAAGTGTTCATCTAAGGTGCGATATACTTGCTCTCTGCAACCTTCCAAAAGGCTTTAACAAGCGGATTTTCCAGCTGAGTTTTGTTGCAGCAAACACCAAGTTTAAAAGGTTTAATTGGTAAGACTTTTAAACGATTTATCTTTTCTCTTACCGGACTGTTATTGATTACAACATCAGGTGCGATACCTACTCCACACCCCAATGCAACCATACTTACGATGGCTTCATGTCCGGAAGTTTGTGCGTAAATCTTTGGCTTTATTTTCATTTGTTTGAGCCAACTATTGGCCCTGTCTCTTGCCGTTCCTGCTTCTGGGAGTATGAATGGAATGACCGACCAGTCTGGTTTTTCTTTTTGTAGCTCTTCAGCAAACGCACTAACCCCAACAGGTACGATGACAGAAAGTGGGATTTCACTGATCGTTTCAAATGCGATTTTATTTGGCATCTGTTCTGACTTGGCTGATATGGCAATATCGGCTTCATCTGCTAGTATTTTGTCGATCGCTTGAGCTGGATCGCCGGTTGATAGTTTGAATTCAATGAAAGGGTTCTGAATACGAAAGTCAGATATTAGCTCCGGCAGATGGCTGTAGCTTGCAGTAACAGAACAAAAGAGACGGATTTCTCCTTTCAATTCATCCTCGGTTCCCTTCAGGTGACTCTGATACTGCTGCCATTCGCCAAGAATCTTTAAGGCGACTGGGACTAGCTTTTTACCTTGGATAGTTAAATCAACGCTACGGTTGTCGCGTAAAAACAATTGTTGGCTGGTTTCCTCCTCTAATTTTTGTATCTGTCGGCTTAAGGCTGAAGGGCTAATATGCATTGCCGCTGCGGTCTTGGCGAAACTTTTACTCTCACAGAGATGAATGAAAAGTTGCAGGCTTTTGATATTCATTAAATTTTCATTTCCATGTTGCATAAATTGCAATAACTAATTGTGAATATATCACTTTAAGCAATCTCATGTCTGTTTTAGTATGAAGTTATTCGGTAAGGCAATTACTGACCTCAATGGAAGAATCTCAAAGGAGCACCCAGATGGCTAATTATTTCAATACCCTAAACTTGCGCGAGCAGTTGGACCAATTAGGTCGTTGTCGTTTTATGGACCGCAGTGAGTTCGCTTCAGAAGCGGATTATCTGAAAGGTAAGAAAGTAGTCATTGTAGGTTGTGGTGCTCAAGGTCTTAACCAAGGTCTGAACATGCGCGACTCTGGTCTAGACGTTGCTTATGCGCTTCGCCAAGCCGCGATTGATGAGCAACGCCAGTCATTCAAAAACGCAAAAGACAACGGTTTTGAGGTAGGTAGCTACGAAACGCTAATTCCACAAGCTGATCTAGTAGTAAACCTTACTCCAGATAAGCAGCACACAAACGTTGTTGAGACGGTAATGCCGTTAATGAAAGAAGGCGCAGCACTAGGTTACTCTCACGGTTTCAACGTTGTTGAAGAAGGCATGCAAATCCGTAAAGACCTAACGGTAGTAATGGTTGCACCTAAATGTCCAGGTACGGAAGTTCGTGAAGAATACAAGCGCGGTTTCGGTGTACCGACTCTTATCGCTGTTCACCCAGAGAACGACCCAAAAGGTGAAGGTTGGGATATCGCGAAAGCTTGGGCTGCAGCAACCGGTGGTCACCGTGCAGGCTGTCTAGAGTCTTCTTTTGTTGCTGAGGTGAAATCTGACCTAATGGGTGAGCAAACTATCCTTTGTGGCATGCTACAGGCTGGCTCTATCGTATGTTACGAGAAGATGATTGCTGATGGTATCGATCCTGGCTACGCTGGTAAGCTTCTTCAATACGGTTGGGAAACCATCACTGAAGCACTGAAGTTTGGTGGTATCACTCACATGATGGATCGCCTAACTAACCCTGCAAAAGTGAAAGCATTTGAGCTTTCTGAAGAGCTAAAAGAACTGATGCGTCCGCTATACAACAAGCACATGGATGACATTATCACCGGTCACTTCTCTAGCACTATGATGGCTGACTGGGCAAACGACGATGCAAATCTACTAGGCTGGCGTGCAGAAACAGGTGAAACTGCTTTCGAAAACTACCCAGAAACTGACGTAGAAATCTCTGAGCAAGAGTACTTCGATAACGGTATCTTGATGGTTGCTATGGTTCGTGCGGGTGTTGAGCTAGCATTCGAAGCGATGACGGCATCTGGCATCATCGATGAGTCTGCTTACTACGAGTCTCTACACGAGCTGCCACTTATCGCAAACACTATCGCACGTAAGCGTTTATACGAGATGAACGTGGTTATCTCAGACACTGCGGAATACGGTAACTACCTGTTCGCTAACGTAGCAACGCCGCTTCTACGTGAGAAGTTTATGCCAGCCGTAAATACTGACGTAATTGGTAAAGGTTTAGGTGAAACGTCTAACCAAGTGGATAACGCGATTCTCATCGCTGTGAATGAAACAATCCGTAACCACCCTGTAGAGTACATCGGTGAAGAGCTACGTGGTTACATGACTGATATGAAGCGTATCGCGGTGGGCGGCTAAATGACTGGCCTTAAGGCTCCATTTCGGTGTCGAAGGTGCTCGTTTACTATCGTAAAGTCCGCGCCTTCTCCTAGAAATGAAACCTTAATACAGCGTAATTTACTTAGTCTCAAGTAACGCAGTAGATAAACTCCAGGCAGACCGGAGTGATAAATACAAAATAAAACACAACATCTAATCAAAAGGCTTGGTCGCCGTTGGCCAAGCTTTTTTGTTTTTAGCCGATTTATCTGCGCGCAGATAAGAAAAACGCTCCTTTGTGAGGAGCGCTTTGATACTTATTTTTCTGCAAGCTTTTCTTCAAGTTGCGCCAACTTCTGTTCCATTTCTGTTAGCTTTTGACGTGTACGTAGTAAAACTTGAGTTTGAACATCAAACTCTTCGCGACTTACAACATCTAGCTTGTTTAGTTGGCCTTGGATTACTTGACGAACTTTCTGATCGACATCAGAGCCCAACTCTTTTACAGGTTGAGGCATTGAGTCGTGAATCTGTTTAGCAATTTGCTCTAATTTCTTTGGGTCAAACATAGTGGCTAAAACTCCTTTTGATTTGTCCTCATTTTAAGTAAATGATACGTGAAAGTCGCCATTTAGATGGTAAAAAAGAGAGCGGCAATAAAAAAGGCCACCGAAGTGACCTTTTTGAATGCCTTAATAGCTTATCTGTTATCCGCTAATTCACGATGAGCTGCTTTCGCTTCGTCAACTCGCGCTAACTTCTCCAAGTCTTTGTCTTCAACAAATACTGGCAGAGGTTTGTGTTTTTCAGCTAGGTAGCTGTAAATCACAGGTAGCACGAATAGTGTGAACAGTGTACCGATTGCAAGGCCAGCAACGATGACGATACCGATACTGAAACGTTGCGCGGCACCTGCACCTGTTGCGTACATCAGTGGGATCAGACCTGCGATCATCGCTGCAGTGGTCATTAGGATAGGGCGAAGACGCACTTTCGCAGCTTCCATCACCGCATCAATACGAGACAGTTTATTATGTAACTGCTCTTCCTTGGCGACTTCACAGATCAAGATACCGTGCTTGGTTATTAGGCCGACCAGCGTGATCAAACCAACCTGCGAGTATATGTTCATCGAGGCCGTACCCCAGGCCAATGCGATCAAGGCACCACATATTGCCAGAGGTACAGATACCATGATGACAATAGGATCGCGGAGTGATTCAAATTGAATCGCCAGAACGAGGAAGATGATCGCAAGTGCAAGACCGAAGGTTGCATACAAGGCACTACCTTCCGTTACAAACTGACGAGATTCGCCCATGTAATCATGGTTATACCCTGCAGGCAGTTTGGTTTGTGCAATATTTTCAAACCAATTAACTGCATCCCCCATCGAAACACCAGGGCCTGTAACAGCACCCACAGTTGCTGAGTTTAGCTGGTTGAAGTGTGGCAAAGAGCGAGGCTCAGCCACCACATCAATGGTAATCAGACTACCTAATGGAACCGCTTTACCATCCACAGAGCGTACATAGTAGTTCTTCATCGATTCTGGGTTTAGACGCCATTTACGCTCAACCTGAGGAATTACCTCATAAGAGCGGCCATTTAGGTCGATACGGTTTACATAACCATCTGCCATCATGGTGCTGAGGGTGATACCAATGTCTTGCATAGTCACACCGTAGGCACCGGCTTTGTCTTTATCGATCTTGATCTTCATCGTTGCAGAATCATATTTCAGATCCAGATCGGAATAGACAAACATTGGACTGCTTGCTACTTCCGACAGAATGTCATTTGCAACGGTAAACAAACTTTCAAAGTTGTTTGGCGTTGTAATTACGAACTGTACAGGAAGGCCTGAACCAGCACCTGGTAGCTCCGGCATTTCGTAGGCAGCAATAGACATTCCCGGAATGCTCGAAACAAGCCCACCAACACGCTGTTTGATTTCTGCTTGGCTCGCTTCTCGTTCGCCCCATGGTTTGAGTGTAGCTAAACCAAACGCTTGGTTAGAATCCGGTACACCGTTAAATACCTGAGCGTATTCCACTTCTGGTTGATCAGAGAGAATCTTATTCACATCATCCATGGTGTTTTGGATGTAGTCCAAATTCGAATTTGATGGTGCGGTCCCTATGAGTACTACAACACCTTTATCTTCAGATGGAGCTAGCTCGCTAGGAATAAACTTGAATAGGACTGGTAAACTTGCGAATACAATTATCGCAAACACGATCACCACTGGTCGGCTAGCCATTATTGCTTTTAACATGCTTGCGTAGCGATTAGTCATGCCATCAAGTACATGGTGAACTTTTTGCTCAAACTTGCTTGGCTTCTCGTTCGCCTTCAGCATCTTCGAACACATCATTGGTGATAGTGTCAAAGCGATGATGCCGGATACGAATACTGAACCTGCCAGTGTCAAAGCGAACTCTTTGAACAATGAACCGGTGATACCACCCATCAATGCGATCGGCGCGTACACTGCACCTAGCGTCAATGTCATCGCGATAACTGGAACCGCAATTTCACGCGTACCAATAATTGCAGCTCGGAATGGCGATTCCCCTTCTTTGATGTGACGGTCAACGTTTTCTAGTACAACGATCGCGTCATCCACCACCAGACCGATGGCAAGCACCATCGCCAGTAGCGTCATCAAGTTCCAAGAGAAACCCATTGCCTGCATCACCATTGCCACACCAATCAATGAAAGTGGAATGGTCACGATAGGAATGATTACCGCGCGGAATGAACCTAGGAACAGTGTGATAACCACAAGTACGATGACCGCTGCTTCAAGAATCGTTTTCACTACTTCGTGAATCGATTCGTTGATGGCGATAGTTGAGTCGTACATCACGTTCATTTTGATGTTACTTGGTAGGTTGCGCTCAAGCTGAGGCAACAGTTCAAGTACGTCTGCTGCAATGTTGATTGGGTTAGCGCTTGGTGCTGCGTTGATCGCCGCAACCACGGCTTCTTGACCGTTTGCACTTGCGCGATAAACGTCGTGACTCTTCTCCAGCGTTACTTTAGCGATATCACCTAGGCGGATGACATCCCCTTCACCAGTTTTCACGACCAATGCTTCAAGTTCAGCAACGTTTGATACCTGAGTATCTGCGCTACCGTTATAAAGTACGAACTCACCCGTCGCTTGACCGGTTGCAGATTGGTAGTTGTTGGCGTTAAGAACGCTCATCACATCCGTAGCGGTCAACTTCAAAGCGCCCATTTTGGCAGGATCTAGCCATACGCGCAGTGCGTACTTCATACCACCATACAGGTCAACTTTGGATACACCGTTTACAGTGAACAACTGCGGGTTGATTACACGCTCAAGGTAGTCAGTGATCTGGCTTGAAGATAACTCGTCACTCGTAAAGCCGATGTACAGTACCGCCGTTGTCGAACCTGTCGACATGGTTACGGTTGGATCTTCGGCTTCTTTTGGAAGCTGAGAACGTACTGAGTTCGTTTTCGCTAAGATATCAGCCAATGCTGCATTCGGGTCAGTATTCAACTTCATGTTGACAGTAATGGTTGATTTACCTAGTACCGATTGCGAAGTCATGTAATCAATATTATCGGCTTGCGCCACCGCTTGCTCCAATGGCTGAGTAATAAAGCCTTGGATCAAGTTGGCACTTGCACCGTAGTAACTGGTGGTCACGGTGACCACCGTATTCGTCATTTCAGGGTACTCACGAACTTGCATTTTGAACACCGCTTGCAAACCAAG
Source organism: Vibrio sp. 1401 (assembly GCF_033340295.1). Lineage (NCBI taxonomy): Bacteria > Pseudomonadati > Pseudomonadota > Gammaproteobacteria > Vibrionales > Vibrionaceae > Vibrio > Vibrio sp. 1401. Next base: position 59,139 of record NZ_JAWOWF010000029.1, on the reverse strand, counting down.
CAATGCAATCAAAAAGCTGATCGATACCGCTAAAACTGGACGTTTTATAAAAACATCTGTAAAGCGCATGATGCCTCCAACTTAAAGCATTGGTGTTTCAGCAGGTGGGGTAGTTGCATCGCTTTCGACAATGCTTACTTTCGCATGGTTACTCAAACGGACTTGACCCGATGTCACTACCACATCACCTGGCTTCACGCCTTCTAGAATGTGTGCGATATTTTTAGAGCGTTCGCCAACTTTTACCACATGCTGCTTAACGCGTTTTTCGCCATCTTCTTCTGTTACGATGTAAACATTGTCGCCATATAGCGTAAATGTGATCGCGGTTTGAGGTAGAGTGACCTGATTTTCTAACTTAGGCAGAATGATGTTTGCACGCGCGAACATACCACTACGCAGTTTGCCGTCACTGTTAGGGATATCCGCTTGAACTTGAATCAAACCACTTTGTACGTTAACCGCAGGCTCAATCGCAGAAATTGAACCTTTGAAAGGCTGTTCTGGGTAGGCATCCACGAAGATATCCACTTCTTGGTCGATATTGATACGTGAAATATCGGTTTGCGGCACGGTAAAGCGTAAACGCATCACGCTGGTGTCTTCCAGGCGAACAATATCGGTACCCGCTTGTAGGTACTGACCTAGGTACACGTTACGAATACCTACTACACCATCAAATGGCGCTTTGATTTCGCGTCGGTCGATGGTCGCTTTCAAGCTTTCAATGTCCGCTTTTAAGGAGAAGTAGTTCGCTTCTGCTTCGTCATACGCTTCTTTAGAAATAGAGCCTTTTTTAAATAGCCCTTGGTAGCGTTTGTATTTCGCTTCTGCTGCTGGCAACTTGGCTTGCGAGCTCTTTAAATTCGCTTTCTCAACGTCAGAGTCAAGCAGTACTAGTGGCTGACCTGCTTTGACTTGAGTACCGGAATCAAATGCGATTTTATCGATAACACCGCTCGTTTCGTTCGCTACCGTCACGCCTTGATTTGGCTCGATAAAACCAATTGCCTCGATGACTGGTACCCAATCCACCGCTTGCACTTCAGTTACGGTTACTGGGAATGCTGGTTCAGGGCGATTGGCAAACTGCTCCATTTTGTCTTTGATATCAATTAGTCTGTATGTAACAACGCTACCAAAAAGTAATAAAACAATTGATAGCATCAAAATCCACTTTTTCATTCTATTAAGAACTCCAAGTTAGTGTTTAATAATTGCATCCCAACTGGCTTCAATAGCGGCCTCTAATGCCGTCTTATCCAGTTGATAAAATCCCAAAGCGTGTTTCCGAGCAAGTGCAACACTTGCCTCAAAACTTAATCCAGAAAGTACTTCGTTATCGAGAAGCTTGAATACTCCCTCGTCTTTACCCTGATTAAAAAGAAGATCTACTTGGGCAAACATTTGTCTCTCAAGTTCCCGAGCTTTGCTACTATTTGAACAGGGTAAAGATTCATATTGGACTCGGTTGCTGATCGCACTTAAGTTCGAGCTCGCTAGATTCCAAATATTGAGCCACATGGTTCGATAACGCTGTTTTAAAGGCATCTCTTCACTAACACCTAGTTGCACCGCAGTAGCAACACGCTTAGCAACGTTAAGGCGTAGTTCCTCTAAAAGATGTTCTTTATCTGAGAAATAACGGTAAATCGTCCCTGCTGCGACACCTGCCTCATTGGCGAGCTTTTGCATGGAAAGCCCTTGAAAGCCAGATTCAGCAATGAGTTGTTCAGCAGCGACTAAGATTTGTTCTCGTTTATCTACAGCAGGGTTATCCTTCATAATGTCACCCTTTAGTGAATGAACGTTCATTCATTATAGCTTAAATACCCGCCATTTATGCAACAGAATATTGCACTTAATTGGTGTGAAAATTACAAGAAATCAGCATAGCTTTCACGAGGCCACCCCTTTATCATAGGCGCCACATTCATCACCCGCAGAGAATTTCTATGAAGCTGAACCCTAGTCAAGATGAAGCCGTGAAATACGTGTCTGGTCCATGCCTAGTGCTAGCTGGTGCTGGCTCGGGCAAAACTCGTGTTATTACCAATAAAATCGCTTATCTGGTTCAGCAATGTGGTTACAAAGCGCGTAACATTGCGGCGGTGACGTTTACCAACAAAGCAGCACGTGAAATGAAGGAGCGTGTAGGTCAAACGTTAGGGAAAGGTGAGTCTAAAGGTTTGATGGTATCAACATTCCACACTTTAGGATTGAACATCATCAAGCGTGAGTACAAGTATTTAGGGTTGAAAGCGGGCTTCTCACTGTTTGATGACCAAGACCAGCTAGCGCTGCTCAAAGAACTTACCGAAAAGCAGCTTGATGGTGATAAAGATCTGCTACGTCAGCTTCTGAGTTGTATTTCCAACTGGAAAAACGACATGTTGACGCCAGAGCAAGCCAAAGCGCGTGCGCAAGGTGAACAGCAACAATTGTTTGCGTTCTGTTTTGATATGTACCAAAAGCAAATGAAAGCCTATAACGCGCTCGATTTTGATGACCTAATTTTGATGCCCGTTTTACTCTTACGTAATCATGAAGACGTTCGTCAGCGTTGGCAGAATCGTATCCGTTACCTACTGGTTGACGAGTATCAAGATACCAACACGAGTCAGTATGAGCTGGTCAAATTAATTGTCGGAGAACGTGGGCGATTGACTGTTGTAGGGGATGACGATCAGTCTATTTATTCATGGCGTGGTGCGAAACCTCAGAACCTCGTGTTGCTGGGTGAAGATTATCCGAATTTGCGTTTGATTAAGCTAGAGCAAAACTACCGTTCAACGAGTCGAATCCTGCGTGCGGCCAACATTTTGATAGCTAACAACCCTCACGTCTATGAGAAGTCTTTGTTCTCTGAAATTCCTGACGGTGAAAAACTCAAAGTGTTGTTGGCTAAAAATGAAGAGCACGAAGCAGAGCGCGTAACGGGTGAACTAATTGCGCATAAGTTCCTAAACCGTACCGAATATAAAGATTATGCGATTCTATATCGTGGTAACCACCAATCACGTTTGATTGAAAAGTCTCTGATGCAAAACCGTGTACCGTATAAAATTTCTGGTGGCACCTCGTTTTTTGCACGCGCAGAGATTAAAGACATCATGGCGTATTTGCGTGTTTTGGTTAATCCGGATGACGACAATGCATTTTTGCGCATTGTGAACACTCCGCGACGTGAAATTGGCCCAGTAACGTTAGAGAAATTAGGCAGTTATGCCAATATGCGAGGCAAGAGCCTGTTTGAGTCGAGCTTTGAAATGGGGCTCGAACAGCACCTAACGGGACGTGGCCTAGAAAACCTGCGTCGTTTCACCCAATGGCTAGTGGCGATTGCTGATCAAGCTGAGCGTGGTGATACCGTCGAAGCGGTTCGTTCGCTAGTTCGTGATATCCATTATGAAGATTGGCTATACGAAACTTCAACAAGTCCGAAAGCCGCTGAAATGCGAATGAAGAACGTTTCTGACCTTTATTCATGGATAGTGGCGGACCTAGAGGGTGACAACTACGATCAAGAAGAGAAAACGTTAAAAGAAGTCGTTCAACGTTTGACCTTGCGTGACATGATGGAGCGCGGTGAAGAAGATGAAGACAGTGATGCAGTACAACTGATGACCTTGCACGCATCAAAAGGCCTTGAGTTCCCATATGTATACTTAATTGGGTCCGAAGAAGGTATTTTACCGCACCAAACCAGTATTGATGAAGATAACGTGGAAGAAGAGCGTCGCCTGATGTACGTTGGTATTACTCGAGCGCAACGTGAACTGACTTTCACTATGTGCAAAGAGCGTCGGCAGTTTGGCGAGTTGATCAAACCTACTCAAAGCCGCTTTTTGGATGAGTTGCCATTTGATGACGTTGAATGGGAAGTAAACAAAAAGCCAGTATCAGCAGAAGAGCGTATGGCGAAAGGTCAAGCACACATTGCCAATATTCGAGCAATGTTTAAGAAGTAAAGTAACCTTGTTCTCACTGACTAAAAACAAAAAGGCTTGCCAACTGGCAAGCCTTTTTCGTTGATGTCTTTACTTATAGACCTTCAATCATGTGGTCAATTGCTGCGATGATTTCATCGTCAGAACAGTCCATACAGGTTCCTTTGGCTGGCATCGCATTGAAGCCTTCTAATGCGTGCTTCACTAACGTATCTTTGCCTTGTGCAATACGCGGTGCCCAATCATCGGCATTACCTGTTTTAGGTGCGCCGTTTACACCAGATGCGTGACAAGCAATACAAAAAGTACCATAAACTGTGGCGCCATCACGTGGACCGGTTGGTTCTTCTTTCACTGGCTCAGAACCTGCTAGATAAACATCACCGACAGGTTGGATGCGTTCTGCGATCGCATCGTATTCAGTTTGGCTGATGTCAGAAGCTAAAGCTGCCGTAGAAAACGTTAAGGCAGCGAACAAAACGCTAATCATTTGTCGAGACATATCCATTAAACCCACTTCACATTCCCGAGGTAAGTGACTTACCTATTTATATAGTTAGAGTATTAATGCCGAGCAGAGAAATCATTAAATTCCACTGAATGGCATAGAATGATTAGACAACTTGGTTGCAGCTGTTAAATCAATGTAAATAATGGGTGATTATATCCCGATAACTTGTTGCAATAAACAACAAGTTATCCATGACAGGGCGTGAATCACATCAAAAATCCACTTTAACGGAAGATAACTGTCGAAAAAGAGACCAAACGATAAAAAAAGTAAAAAAAGTACTAGACGGCATAGTGTGATATCCGTATTATTCCACTCCGCCGATAGGGCATGCGCCCGTAGCTCAGTTGGATAGAGCGTTGGCCTCCGGAGCCAAAGGTCGAAGGTTCGAATCCTTTCGGGCGTACCATTGCCTCGGAGGATACATCGGTAAAAATCAGTGGTGGCTATAGCTCAGTTGGTAGAGCCCCGGATTGTGATTCCGGTTGTCGCGAGTTCAAGTCTCGTTAGCCACCCCATTCTTTCTTTTTGAGATTGAATGCGGTAGCATTGCTCCCAATCTTGATTCAATCAAGATAAAACATCGTCGGTGAATAGCGCAGCTTGGTAGCGCATCTGGTTTGGGACCAGAGGGTCGGGGGTTCGAATCCCTCTTCACCGACCACTATTTAGTTTATGGCTCTAATAGAGCGGTAAACAGCAAAAATTGATGGTGGCTATAGCTCAGTTGGTAGAGCCCTGGATTGTGATTCCGGTGGTCGCGAGTTCGAATCTCGTTAGCCACCCCATTAATTAAGGTGACTTCTTAGTTGAAGTGTCCTGTCTGATTTGAGAAAATCAGCAAATACAGTTCGGTGAATAGCGCAGCTTGGTAGCGCATCTGGTTTGGGACCAGAGGGTCGGGGGTTCGAATCCCTCTTCACCGACCACTATTTAAAGCCTCAGTCGAAAGACTGGGGCTTTTTTGCATCTCTCCTGAAAAGAATCGGCATTCCATTTCAATTTTCCCCAAAAGTGTACAGCTCTAGGGGCTTTTGACCACCTATGATCCAAATGCTTTTCGAGCTGACAAAATAAACCCCAGAGCAGTGTCTGGGGTTTTGTAGTTTTCTAATCCGCTGCTTTTATTGGGCGAGTGTTTTAAGGATTTCTTTCAGTTCTACCGTTTCTTGGATTTCAAAACTTGGCGTTATATCCGTTGAGTTGCTTGCGCCTGTCGCATTCACCCACACACTCAAAATGCCCATATTGTTAGCGCCAGCAATGTCAGCAGGTAAAGAGTCGCCCACGTGTAGAGCCTCTTCTGGTTTTACTTCGACCAAGTCGAGCGCTTTTTGGAAAATACTTGTAGCAGGTTTCTCTTCTGGCTCTTCTCCTCCCACAATAATATGGTCCACCCAGTTGCTCATTTGTGTCGCGTTTAATTTAGGGTGTTGAGAAAAAATCGGGCCGTTAGTGATCACGACGAGTTTGTAATGTTGACGAAGGTCGCTGAGCATTTCTTTTACACCAGGGAAGAAAGTGAACGCGCCCATACGTGCAGAGTCAAAGTAGTCTTGAGCTTGTTGAGCCTCTTTTGCAGTGATGCTGACGCCTTGCTCCGCCAAGATGTTTTGGATCAGGCCACAACGGAAGGCATTTTCATCGGGTAGCAGAGCCACAAGGTGAGGGAACTCAGCATTCAGCTTTTTGTATACACCCTGCAAGTAGCGCTGCAAAAACGCTTTTGGCTCGGTAACTTGTGGATAGGTCTTATGAATCCAAGTTGTAAACGCTTGTCCTGCAACTTTATCGGCTTGTGACGTTGCACATAAAGTCTCGTCCATATCAAAAAAAATCGCTTTAAGCACAGGGGCTCCTTTTATTTACGGCTTGGCTTTGACACTGTTCATCTATTATCCCACTCTCAATTGTGTCGTAAAGGGTTAAAACCGGCGAGTTTTCTTATGACGTACGAATGAGGATAGCGGTACTTTCCTTTGCTTAGTCAATAAACCGCTTAAGTGGCGCATATTCTGCGTTGGAGCAGGATTTGTGTGGTTTTGCTGTTTTGTTCACGTTTTGACCTATCCTTTCTCTTCCTAAGTTTGGCTTTTTGTATTTGCCGACTATTTTATTAATAGTTTTTTATGTTGAAAAAACACTTTTTGCATATGATATTGTTTGTTAAATGTTAATAAATGCACATGAATAATATGGTTAATGATCTTGTTTAGCTCATGTTTACTTTTAGAGCATTTTTCTAGTTTTATTGGTGCATGACGCACAAAAATAGTGTGATATGAAAATGGTTAAATACTTGTTAATGCATTTTTATTCGCTAATTGTGCGTTTATTTAATGTTTTTTCGGCGGAATATACTTTAATTGTTGCTTTTTTGTGTGATTTTTGCCAAATTATTTCCGCATTAAGATTTCAGAGTATTATTCTGAATTTGAACGGATTCATTCAGGTGATGAATGGTGCTTTTGGCATGATTCGATACCACAGACAAGGCAGTAGAGGTCTGAAATGTCACTATTAGAAGTGAAAAACCTTCGTATTGAATACCCATCCCGACACGGCGTTCACGCTGCCGTGAAGTCACTTTCTTTTCATATTGAACGTGGTGAAATCGTGGGTGTTGTTGGCGAATCAGGTGCGGGTAAATCCACCGTTGGTAACGCCGTTATTGATTTGCTTAGCCCTCCAGGTCGCGTTGCTAGCGGCGATGTTTTCTTGGATGGAGAAAAAATTTCTGGCCTATCACCAGAAGCGATGCGTAAGGTTCGCGGCTCGAAAATAGGTTTTATTTTCCAAGATCCGATGACCTCGCTCAATCCACTTTTTACTGTTGAGCAACAGCTGAAAGAGACGATCCACGCCAACATGAAGGTCTCTGATGAAGAGGCGTATCAGCGCGCGCTTTCTCTTATGCAGCAGGTTGGTATTCCTCAACCAGAAAACCGCTTAAAGCAGTACCCGCACCAATTCTCTGGTGGTATGCGTCAGCGTGTTGTCATTGCCATTGCTTTGGCTGGTGAGCCTGATCTCATCATTGCGGACGAACCAACTACGGCGTTAGACGTTTCTATCCAAGACCAAATCCTCAACTTGATCCGCGAGCTGTGTATCAAGAACAATGTCGGCTGTATGTTGGTTACTCACGATATGGGTGTCGTCTCCAACGTCACCGATCGCGTGGCGGTAATGTATCGTGGTGACTTGGTGGAGTTTGGACCAACAGCCAAAGTATTGGGCGATCCTGATCACTCTTATACTCGCAGTCTAATTTCAGCGGTACCACGTTCAGACAGAAAGCTAGATCGTTTCCCGTTAGTAAGCTATATCGAAGAAGCGGCGGAAATGGAGCCACTCGATATCAAGAACCACTGGTTAGGACAAAGCCAAGATGAGCGTGAGTACACTGGCCCGCTTTTGGACGTGAAGAACGTCAATCTTCGCTTTGTGACCAAAGACTCTTTGTTCGAGAGCCGCCGAGAATACGTGCAAGCATCTAATAATGTGAGCTTTGAAGTGCACGAAGGCGAAACCTTTGGTTTGGTGGGCGAGTCTGGTTCAGGTAAATCGACCATTGCACGTGTGATTGCTGGTTTATACCAACCTAACTCTGGTCAGGTGAAATTCGAGGGCATTGACCTGACCGCTTTAACCTCTGAGAAAGAGCGCCGCCCGATGCGTCGTCAAATGCAGATGGTGTTCCAAAACCCATATACTTCAATGAACCCTCGTATGAAGGTATTCGATATTATTGCTGAGCCAATCCGTTTCCATAAATTGACGAAAAACGAGTCGGAAACTCGCCAAATCGTAAATGACCTATTGGATCATGTTGGTTTGGGTCGAATGGCTGGGCTTAAGTACCCTCATGAATTCTCCGGTGGTCAGCGTCAGCGTATTTCTATTGCGCGTGCGTTGGCGACTCGTCCTCGACTTTTGATTTGTGATGAACCGACCTCAGCACTGGACGTATCGGTACAGGCACAAATTCTAAACTTGCTGAAAGATCTGCAAAGTGAGCTGAACTTGACTATGTTGTTTATCAGCCACGATTTACCTGTTATTCGTCAGATGTGTGACCGAGTAGGTGTGATGCAAATGGGTACACTTTTAGAAGTGGCACCAACAGAACAGTTATTCACGGCACCTCAACACGAATACAGCAAAAAATTGATTTCTCTGATGCCGGAGTTTACTGGCTTGCGAGAAGAGATCGAAACGGCATAAACCAAGCAATTCGCTTGGCTAACCTTTAGTCATAACAAAGACGCAAACACAACAACAAGGGATCCGTATCCCCGCATGAAGGAGTTATGCAAATGAAAACCATGAAAAGCAAATTAGCAGTGGCGCTAATGGCTGCGGGCCTAAGCTTTAACGCAATGGCAGCAGATATCAAAGTTGGCTATGCAGCTGACCCAGTATCGCTTGACCCACATGAGCAGCTATCAGGTGGCACACTGCAAATGTCACACATGGTATTTGATCCGTTGGTTCGCTTTACTCAAAAAATGGATTTCGAGCCTCGTCTAGCAGAAAGCTGGGAACGTATTAACGATACGACTGTTCGTTTCAAACTGCGTGAAGGTGTGAAATTCCATTCTGGCAATACTCTAACGGCTGACGACGTCGTGTGGACGTTCCAGCGTTTACAAAGCTCTCCTGACTTTAAAAACATCTTCGACCCGTACGAAAAAATCGTCAAAGTTGACGACAACACGTTCGATCTTGTAACTAAAGGTCCTTACCCACTAGTGTTGCAAACCGCAACGTACATTTTCCCTATGGACAGCAAGTTCTACACGGGTAAAACCGCAGACGGCAAAGACAAGTCTGAACTAGTGAAGCACGGTAACTCATTTGCATCGACTAACGTATCTGGCACGGGTCCGTTCATCGTGACATCACGTGAGCAGGGCGTAAAAGTGGAATTTGAACGCTTTAAAGATTACTGGGACAAAGAGTCGAAAGGTAACGTTGATAAGCTAACACTTGTTCCAATCAAAGAAGACGCGACTCGTGTAGCAGCGCTGCTTTCTGGCGGTGTTGACATGATTCACCCTGTAGCGCCAAACGACCACAAACGCGTTGAAGATGCTGACGGCATCGACCTAGTTACGCTACCTGGTACTCGTATCATCACGTTCCAACTAAACCAAAACAGCAACGAAGCATTGAAAGACGTTCGCGTTCGCCAAGCGATTGTTCACGCAATCAATAACGAAGGTATCGTGAAGAAAATCATGAAAGGCTTCGCAACGGCCGCTGGTCAGCAAAGCCCGGCAGGTTACGTGGGTCACGATGACAAACTGGTTCCTCGCTACGATCTGAAGAAAGCGAAAGAGCTGATGAAAGAAGCGGGTTACGAAAATGGCCTGACGCTAACGATGATCGCACCAAACAACCGTTACGTGAACGATGCGAAAGTAGCACAAGCGGCGGCGGCAATGTTGTCTAAGATCGGTATCAAGGTTGATCTGAAGACCATGCCAAAAGCGCAGTACTGGCCTGAGTTTGACAAGTGTGCGGCAGACATGCTGATGATCGGTTGGCACTCAGATACAGAAGACTCAGCGAACTTCAACGAGTTCCTAACTATGACTCGTAACGAAGAAACCGGTCGTGGTCAGTACAACTGTGGTTACTACTCAAACCCAGAAATGGACAAAGTGGTTGAAGCTGCGAACGTAGAGACGGATCCTGCGAAACGTGCAGAAATGCTGAAGGGCGTAGAAGCGACACTATACAACGACGCAGCGTTCGTACCGCTACACTGGCAAAGTGAAGCATGGGGCGCGAAGTCTAACGTGAAAGCAGCAGATATCGTTAACCCAATGGTAATGCCTTACTTCGGTGACCTAGTGGTTGAATAATCACGGTTAGTCGACTTTGAGGAGGGATGGATTTCCCTCCTCAACTTAAAGCACTCGACTCAGTTTTGTTTCAGTCGGATTGAGTTGGTTATTTAGACTGAATTTTCTCTCTAATTTAGAGATCTATGGATAGTTAAGGGGCAAGGAATGTTTTCGTTTCTGGTCAAGCGCCTGTTTCAGGCACTGATAGTGATGTTTGTGATCAGTTTGGTGGCGTTTGCCATTCAGGACAACCTGGGTGATCCGCTGCGTGAGCTTGTAGGTCAGTCGGTTTCGGAATCGGAGCGTCAAGCGCTACGCGACGACTTGGGCCTGAACGATCCCTTTATCACAAAGTACACGCGCTTTGTGGGTAATGCACTGCAAGGTGATTTGGGTACCTCATATTTTTTCAAGCGACCTGCGGTTGAGGTGATTCTCGACAAGCTGGTAGCTACATTAGAGCTCGTGTTTGGCGCGACGCTTATCATCATTGTTTTCTCTATTCCGCTTGGGGTGTACTCTGCGATTCATCCTAAGAGTGTTTTTACCAAATTTGTCATGGCGATGAGCAGTGTCGGCATCTCGATTCCGGTGTTCTTAACCGCAATCATGCTGATGTATGTCTTCTCCATAGAACTTGGTTGGTTGCCTTCCTATGGGCGAGGTGAAACCGCTAACGTACTCGGTTGGGAATCTGGCTTCTTTACCATTGATGGTATCAAGCACCTCATCCTACCTTGTATTGCGCTAGCGTCTATCATGCTGCCGTTGTTCATCCGTTTGGTACGTTCAGAAATGCTGGAAGTTCTGAGTTCGGAATACATTAAGTTCGCCAAAGCAAAAGGTTTGAACTTACAAAAGATTTATTACCAACATGCACTTAAGAACACCATGCTACCAGTATTGACGGTAGGTGGCGTGCAGATTGGTACCATGGTGGCCTACACCATTCTTACTGAAACCGTGTTCCAATGGCCGGGCACTGGCTTCCTTTTCCTAGAGGCAATCAACCGTGTAGATACACCGCTGATCACTGCCTACGTTATCTTTGTTGGTCTGATCTTCGTGGTAACCAATACCATCGTTGACTTGCTGTACGGCATCATCAACCCAACTGTGAACCTAACTGGAAAAGGAGCTTAATCATGAGCCAATCAAATTTAACACCAGCTCCTGCTCCATCAACGTGGCAGCGCTTCAAAGAGTCAGATTTTCTGTATTACTTCAAACGCGACAAAGTGGCGATGGCGAGTTTTACCGTCTTTATGATGTTCTTAGTATTGGCATTGGCTGCACCGATTCTTGCGCCAACAGACCCGTACGATCTGACGTCTATCGACATCATGGATTCTGAGTTGCCACCTTCGTGGATGGAAGATGGCGATGAGCGCTTTGTGTTGGGTACTGACGAGCAAGGTCGTGATATTTTATCGACCATTCTTTACGGCTCTCGTCTGTCTCTAACCATCGGCTTCCTGGCGGTTGGCCTTCAGTTGGTACTGGGTATCATCATTGGTTTGTCGGCGGGTTATTTCGGCGGCCGTATCGATAGCTTCTTGATGCGTTTTGCAGACGTACAGTTGTCGTTCTCGACCATGATGGTCGCGATCATCGTGTCAGCTATCTTCAAAGCCAGCTTTGGCAGTGATTTTTACAGCCAATATGCGGTGGTCATGCTGGTGGTGATCATCGGTGTGGCAGAATGGCCGCAATACGCACGTACTATTCGTGCCTCGGTATTGGCAGAGAAGAAGAAAGAATACGTCGAAGCGGCGCGTGTGATGGGCTTTAAAGCGCCTCGAATCATGTTCCGTCACATTCTGCCGAACTGTCTATCGCCAATCTTGGTTATCTCGACGGTACAGGTAGCGAACGCGATCATGTCGGAAGCGGCGCTGTCATTCCTAGGTTTGGGTCTGCCAGTCGATCAGCCGTCTCTGGGTGCGCTAATCAGCATCGGCTTTAACTACATCTTCTCTGGTGCATGGTGGATTACTGCTTTCCCTGGCATCGTGCTCGTAACATTGGTTTTGGTTATCAACCTGTTGGGCGACTGGCTACGTGATGTATTCAACCCGAAACTGTACAAAGGATAAGAATTTTCCCATCAAGCGTTGTAAATTCGCTTAATTCCTTCCTAAACTGAGAGCCGGATGCAAATTCCGGCTCTTTTTTTGCTAGTTATTCTTTGTTCACATTTTTTTGGCGCTTTTCCGCCATGATGACCTTACCCACTAATTTAGAGTGAAGTGTATGGAAATGAAGAAGGCCCAACGCCCATCTAACGTCTTCCAAGCAAGCCTGGCTTTGGGTTTGTTGCTGGTATGCGCCCAGTTTTCTAATCCAGTTGAGGCGGAGGAGTTCCTTTGCCAAGCGACTCAAGCCAGCGAGAAAGAATTACCGATGCTTGAGAAAACGTGCCCAATTGGTAACGGAGTATGGGGAAAGAAAGTGCCGCAGGGGGGCAACTACCTTTACTGGATTCAATGCGGATTGCTACCCAAGCCTATGTCTCTCGCGAAAGCTAAGCCTCTCTATAGTAAAATCACGACCGACGTATGGATGAAGCCTGAATCCAAAGGCTATCGCTGTTTGATTGGACCTTACAAGGCATTGTCTGATGCGAGGGATGACTTACGAGGAGTCAAAACCTTGTCGAATTACAAAGAGGCGTTCATCCGAGTGGTTGGGAAAGGGACGAAACAACCAGTAACACCACCTACACCTAAATCTACTGTATCGTCGAAATCAGCCGCATCTTCGGTTAAGCCAACACCGACGGTGACCCCGAAACCCGCGCCAGTTCCTGCTGTGCGAGCTGATACCGACGCCTTTAAAGCGCGGGCAGAGAAGCCAGATACCAAGGCAAAAAGTTCACGTGATAGCTCTTCGTCTAAGCCTGTTGCTAAGACCAAAGCGAAGCCAATTGTCACCGGAAATGATGACATTGAAGTTCGCTTGAGTACTTCAGTACAGGGCAAAACGTACGTGGTCCCATATTTACTCGATCACCATAATCAGTTTTACATGGAACATGGTAAGCCGTGGAACCGCCTCAACTACGAAAACTCGCACAAAGTATGTCAGCAACTGGGTATGAGCTTAGCCAACCCTGCAGAGTTTAAAGCGCTGAGGGCGTCTGGGGTGATGGAAAAAAATCAATGGCCACTGCAACTGCCGTATTGGGGCAAAGATAAGAAAGGTTTGTTCGCCGATCGTGAGCCCAATCAGCTCACCGGGACCTCATTATTGAACGTGGTGTGCGTGAAATAACGACTCAGATATTGTGGTCAAAATATAGAAGAAAGCCCCGAGTTCGGGGCTTTTTTGCGGTCTCAAATATTATCGCTATTTGAGTGGCGTTTCTTTGTGACAGTTAGAGCAGATATACACTTCTTTGATGCCGACCAATCGTTCCCAAAGTGTTCTGCGTCTTCTGCGCAAATGCACGCTATCACAGCAAGGGTTAACGATGGTTGCTTTAGTCATCATCACCAGGCTCCAAAATCGGTAGTGAACTCGCGATGCTTGTCATGGCTTCTTTGCTGTTAGAGTACAGACTATATTCCGGTGCGGATTCATGACCGTTTTGTTCTTTACTCCAACGAATACCAATATAAAAGTCACCAAAATCGCGGTTGATGTAACGATGACGAGTTTTGTAATCTGACTCTGAGCCTGTTTCTTCTAGAATCAGCAGTTCACGGTCTTCATCATTCTGGATTTCCCAATTACCTGGAGTTTGGAATCCTGTTGGCATGAACGAAGTGTAGTTGTAAGTATCAGTGTCGTATTCGTACGCACCTGACGAGTATTTCAGGACTGTGTCGTCGCCTGTGCCATTACTTTCTACCATCAAGTCATGCTCTAACGTGCCGTGTTTGATGTGTTCTGCAACCGAAAGTGATTCTGCAAATGGGGTATTGCTTGAGTCCATCCAGAACAGCTCATCATCTGAGATTTTAACGATCATTTGAGTGCCGTTATGCTCGGTTTTGTGCTGGTACAACATTTCATACTCGTCGCCGTAGCTGTTGTATAGCTTACCGTCTTTCAGCTCAACGTCGTTACAGTCTTTATTGTTGTATTCCGTGTAACCAGTTTGTTGGTCCAGATCGGCAAGAATGGCGTAAGCATCGTGTTCCCATGTGTCTTTTAGGAAGTCACTGATGTTCGCTTTGTACTCTTGATTCATCTCATCGTGGTTTGAACCCCAGCAGAATAGTAGGCCTTCAGAATCTTGCATCAACATGGCGTAGCCAATTTCACCATCTTTCTGTGCAAAGCTACCCATTTTCCATTCTTGACCGTTGAAGTGCTCGTGAGTGAAGCCCAAAGTCGGTACTACTGGTGGTGGCGTGACGCCTTCGATAACCGTTGGCATGCTGAGCGCAATTTGTACCGCGGTATGGCCATCTGTTGCGCTAATCGCAAGTACTGCTCCAGCTTCACCTGCTTTTGTTGGTGTGCCTTTAATGGTGATAATTGCATTACCATCCTCAGATACTGTTAGACCTTCAATGTCTACATAGTCCGCTGAGTAGTCGGTAATTTGACCGTCTTTATCTTGGAACAAACCAGAAATATCGAGTGTTTGTTCAAACACTTCACCTTGTTGTAGGTACCAACCATCAACGATGGACTGCAGACGCGCTTGTTCTGTTTCTACAACCATTGGTGGTAAGTTTGCCGATTCGATTTCGAACTGAAATACGGTGCTTACCGTACCCAAAACCTTACCTGACGAATCAATGTCTTGCGCCGTTAGAACAATCTCAAAATCACCAGCTTTCTCTACGATTGCAGTTGGATGTAGAACAATCAGGTTGCCAGTTTGCACAACTTCAATGCCTGTGCCTGCAAAGTTGTGCGTCAGTTTGGTTGTCACAAGGTTTTGGTCTTTGTCTGCAAATAGACCTTCAATGTCTAGCTCTAAGCCATCAAAGTCCACGCCTTGTACGATTTTTGGTAGTTTTTCTAGCTTATCTTTAGCTGCCTTTTCGACGATTTTGTTTACGGTTAGCTTGTTATTAACTGCCGTTTCAGGTGCTAAGGTGTCGCTGTGTGGGGTCGCGTCAGTGATGATTGGACGTAGATTTGGGTCATTGATGTTTTCGCCAGATGCAACAAGACGTTCCACTTCTTGGTTTGCCGCTTGAGCAAACTCCGTGGCTTTTTTCTCGTAATTCGTTGGGTTTTGTGCTTTCGAGTCGGTCAGAATCTGAGCGGTTTTATGTAGTTCGGCGTTTTTTGTCGCACTTTCAACAAAATCACTGTACAGATCAATTGGTGCTTCTTCTGAGCCTCCTAGCGCTTGGTTTACTTTCGCTTTCGCGTCTTCTTCACTAATGGCTGGATCCTTTGCCATTTCAATCGCCACAAGATCCGTGATAGGTGAAATCACGTTTGATGATGTTGGTGCACGGAATACGATTTCGTGCGCCATAGCTTGGCCTGGATGATCCATATCTACCGTGTATTTGCCAGCGTACTCTTTCGCATCCAAGGCGATGAGCTGTTTCTGCTTTGAACCGTTTGGTGTGATGGTCTGTAGCGCTAGAGTGCTTTCTGGTTTTGCATCCAATTTCAGTTGACCTTTCTCATCGGTCAGACCAAGGAATGTTTCTTGAGTGTCCCATTGGCCGTTGTTGTTCGTATCTTCAAAAACAACGGCATGCTTGAAGTAGCCGTCAAAACCTGTGATCACAACGCCGTCGTTAGCACTGTTTGAACCACCATCTGAACCGCCACAGCCTGTAAGAGCGATAGCCACTGACGCTGCTAGTAAACTCACCTTATTCATTATTTATTTGTCCTTGTTTCGTTTCCGAATGAGAAAGTCGCTTTTTTTATTATTTTTTTCTTTATATCTCACTAGTGAGATATAAGAGAGTGGTGTCTTTTTAATGACTATTGAGCTTAGGTTCAAGACACGAAAATCCGCACAAAACCCGTAAAATTTATTTCTATTTTTTGTCTATGATGGAAAATTTATAATTTGATCACGGTTCCAGTTTTATTTTGGGAATGATTGTTTTGTTAAAATAACCACCGGTAAAAAAGGTTTATTGGGTGCCGCTAAGGACAGGGGCGTGATAAATCATGTTGATCTTAAATTCCTCAACGCGATCAGCAAATTGAGGGTGAGGTTTAAGCACATAACTGTAGACTTCGCCTGGAATGAATATGTCGTAATCTGTGTATTCAAGGTTGTAAAACATAAATGTTCGTTGCCAGTAATCATCTGGCCATTCAGCACAATGTATTGGAGTTACGCCGTCAAAATCCATTGAGCTAGAGATAATATCGGCAAACTCTCCTCGCCCAGCTACGATAGAGCTGTACCAGTAAAATAAATAATCATGACAAAAGAGGTCATGTTGGTTTGATTTCATATTGAGATCAGAGTCCAGTTTGTGCACTGGTTCGTTACCCTGAACACTTCTATCAAATATGTAGTTGCTAGCAGTCCCGTTTATGTAACCTCCTCCTGAAATTGGAAAGAGGTAGTCAAACGACGTTCCTTGATATTCGTACTCGCCAGTGTGGACATTGATGCGCTTTTCCATGGACTGCTTGTTCTTTTGCATGGTATAGCTTTCGAATTGTTTACCATCAAACACGGTGGTGAAGTAGTTCCGAGTATCTTCATGAACCTGAGATGGGTATTCTTTTTTGATGGTCCAAATTTGGCGTACACCTTGGACATAAACGATCAACGAGTCATCACTGATTTTGTACTTGCCCACTTTTTTCAAGTCTCCCTTTTCAGGACACTGGCGTTTGTTGTGTGAGGCGGCATAACTTACTTCGCCCCCCTCAAACTGAAAGGCCTCGCAATACACCACTTCATACGCGTACGCGATACCGGCAAGATTTTGTGTTGTCTCTAGGCGATAAACTACATCGCCAACTAACGGGTGTTCTGTGTCATTTTGATCGGGTGTGATAACGGGTAACTCAAAGCGCGTTGTGACCCATGCATGATCGCTATTACCGTGATAATCATCGCGCGCTGCTACCGCCAAATATGTGGTGGTTTTTATTTCCTCAGGCGCTCCTTGCACCATCATTTGTCCTTGGTTGAGGACTCTTAACCCATTGGCGTTTTCAAGCCAAATCTGAGTGGTGAGGAGATCGCCATCTGGGTCTTCAAAAAGCTGGTTAAGGTTGAGCGAATAACTCACCGGAGAGTTTTGTTTCAGCTCCCAAGCATAAATAATGGTTTGTAGCTGCTGTTCCACAGTGAGGTTGATGATGGGTTTATTATTCTCTGATGGGTCCTCTTGTGGTCGGCTGTTCTTATCACCCAATGCTGACTCGTAAAACGTGTTGTCTTCTGTGGTATGAAATGGATTCGTAACAGGGCCTGGTTGTCCTAAAAGGGCGGAGTTAAATGCGTCATCTCCCGTTTTTTTAGGAGTGCGATCCAACGCAGAACCTGTCAACGCTTGCTTTACTTCAACTAAAGATGTGCGCTCATATTGACGATGTGCTTGCTGGGTTGACTTGTCGGCGTTGTCTGACGAGTCTTTCACAGATGCCAAATTGTGTTTGTTTGAAATGAAGTAAATACCGAACAAACCGACGCATACTGCGCCGATTATCCAAAGCTTTTTGTTCATGATTACGTGTGCGCCATTCGTGATTGTAGCCAACTGCGAGAGAATTTGAGGTCTTTCTCTATCAGGCTTGCGCTGCACTCGAGTAGCTCACTGATTTCTTGGTTTTTCATGCCCATTAAATACTTGAGTTTGAGTGCGCTCGATTGGCGTGGATAGCGGCTACTGAAACTATCCAGAGCTTTATCCATGATAATCAATTGCTCGAAACGATCTTCTTCATCTCTCATCAATGTAATGTGTTGACGCTTTTGTGCTTGGTGCGAGCGTGCGTTATCGATCAAGATTTGACGCATCACTTTGGCGGCCATCAAAAAGAAATCGCGCTTTGTTTCAATTTCACTCATGTCGCAGTTGGACATTTTCAGGTAAGCATCATGAATTAATGCCGTGGTGCTGTTGACGCTGTCTGCCAGTACTTTGTTGTTGGTGCCGTACTTTTCTGCATTTCGTTCACGCTCATGTTGGGCGATCTTACGCAACTGTAAATAAGCAAACTGATAGAGCTCGCTCTCAGCTTGTTTATCACCAGATTGCCATTGTTGAATGATTTGTGTCAGTGCTACTGCTGTTGCCATGGTTATACATCCTCGCTCACTTTGACAAATTCAGAAATGGTGTAGGTTTCAATGCGATCGGAACCGTCTTGGTTGCGCAGAACATTTTGTTGATAGCGATATAAAATGCCTTGCTCCCAAGTTGCGCCAGCTGGCAAGTATTCCCAGGTGGTGTAATTGATTTCGGATGGGGTTGTTGACCAACGTACCATGACGTTCATTTGTGCGAGTTCGGCTTTGGGGGCGCTATTGTTGACCCACCACATGTCGGCAAATTCGCGGGTAACATCTTGGGTGTACAGGCTTGTATCGGTTGGGCAGGTGTCCGTATTTTTCGGCAGTCGCACGACTTGTTGATGGCGCATCAATAGGCATGATTGTGTCATGGACTGTTGGTGGTATTCGGTTTGCTGCCACACACCGAGGTAGTCAATGTCGTGTTCGCTAGTATTGGGATACGTAAACCAGAGCATTTCTGTACGGTTATTGTGTTGGATGTTTTTTTTACGCCCGAGACCTTGTACTTTTTCCATCAATAACTCGGTGCTCGGATCAAAATTGAGGGCAACGGAGCGGTACTTCCAGTCGCCTTCATCATCGAAGTCTTCGAGAGAGAAGCCATTCAAGTCGTTGCGGGTGCACCCTGTGATTGAACAACCAACGATATTAAACCAATCCGCAAACTTGCTTATCGGTTCGACGACATCTTCCGTGATGGGGCGTTTCATCGAGAGGAAGCAGCCTTGAAAATGATCGCCAATGCTTGGGTGTTCAATCAATGAGTCTTTGGTGATGGTGAATCGAGTTTCACCAATAGGAGGACGATATTTGGGATGATGCTGATAGCGTAGATCGTAAGCACAAGCGCGGCCTTGCCAATCCTTCTTTTTGATGACGATGTTTTTGAACGTCATGTCGCGAGGTTCAAAAATGATCTCATCAGAGGAAAAGTTTTTTTCAATGTACTGCTGGCTTTCGTTTAGGTGCTCAATCGCCTCATTGACAGATACCCAATCGAGATTGAGGTAGCGTTTAGCGTCATCCAGGTAATTGAGATCAAGGCCTTTGAGCTGGCTTTGAAAGTGAGGATCAGAAAGCACACGGTTTGCTAGGACAATTTCCTCACGATTCTCAGGCGTGCTGTCGAGAGAAAGCAGCAGACGCGTCATATTGATGCTGCGGCTAGGTTTGGTTGTCGCCATCGTCGGCGTCAGCACTTCTTGGCTTGATAAGGTCGTCAGCAGATAACCTTTATCATCGTTACCAAGGAAGAAGCTAATTACATCACCGGGTTGGTAATGAAATGCACCTTGCTGAGTGACGCCAGTGATATTGGAACTGGTTTTGTAATACAGGCCAGTCACTGGGGCGTCGATAAAGTAGCCTTGCTTCAAGGTTGAAGCTGGTGGGTGTGAAGTGGCAACTGAAACGTCTGCTGCCAACGTGGACGTAGCCGTCAATGCAGACAGCCAAAATACCACTGAACGTGTATACATCTTGTTTTAAGCCTTATTGGTTGGTGCTGTCCTTAGACGCACAATTTGGCTGACAACTCATTGGTGTAGTTAGGTGCTTCTCTGGCACCGGTGTCATCATCGCCAACAACATTTTTTGTTTTATATGTTTGGGGATATCTGGGTTAGAGAGTATCCGCCTTCGTGTTAACTCCATCATGGAGTTCACTGAGAGATGTTCGACATTTTGCCCCTTCGCGTGGAAGATGAGGCGAGTCATTTCGTACATCATATCTTCTGCAATCTTCTTCTCTTGTTGCAGCTGGATATTCTTTTGCATCATGGCGCTGCCAAATAACACACCAGAGAGCACAATGATGCCTGACAATACCGAAGCAAGGGGACGTCGCTGTACCAAGCGAAAGGCGCTATACAATGGCCAGTTTTTTTTCTGCTCGATTGGGCGGCGTTCGATAATTCGTTCGATATCAATGCGCAATGCTCTAGCATCGGTATATCGCATTTGAGTGGCAGGACGCGTTGCGCGTCTTATCACCCAGTAAACATCAGACCAAATTGTTGGTGATGGAAACATCAAAGCGAGAATTTTGCCTAAGGAGTACACGTCGCTTTGCTCTGTTAGAACCTGTCCTGCTTGCTGCTCTGGGCTGGCAAAATTTTGGCTAAACGCAATCAGCGCTGAGGGTGAATCTTCTCGGTTGGAGTGCGCTTTTTGAGTCAAGTTGAAGTCAAGCAGCTTGGGACGCTTGCTACGATCAATCAGTATATTTTCTGGTTTTAGATCGGCATGCAAAACCTGGTGCTGGTGGGCGTGCTCCATCGCCTGGCAGATCTGCTTAAACAACAGCAGCTTCTCCGTTTTTTCTAGCTTATTTTCAGATAGATACTCATCCAAAGTTTGACCAAACACCCGCTCCATCACGATGTAAACCGAATCTTGATGGAGACCGCCGTCAAACACTTTCGCGATGTAAGGATGGTTTAGACGCGCGAGAAGTTGAGCTTCATCGAAGAGTGCGCGTTGCCCTAACACATTGCTCAAATTGCTTTGAATAAACTTGATAGCCAGATCTTGCTCGAACGTTTCATCTGCACGTAGAGCTGCGTATACGACACCCATGCCACCACGCCCCAACTCATGAGTTAGGCGGTACTTACTGATGATTTCTCCGCTTAGATCGACGTCTTGGTTCGTAGCCTGATGAGCACCAAAATAAAGTAACTGCGTTAGTTGTTCTTCCGGTGTCTCGTTGGCTAAAAGAGGAACGAGTTGTCGATACAGCTCAGGTTGACTTCGTTGCAATGCTTGGAGGTATTGCTGCTTTTGGGAGTCGTCCAGATCAAGCAGGTGGTATTAAATCTGGGTTTCGCTAGAGCCTAACTGCACTGTGACTAATGTCTTATTCTTTTAGGTACGGCATTTTATAAGAACTTTGATATAAATGTCATTTATTTATTCGGTTTTGATTCACAATCCATGAAACGCAATTTGATGGCTAATGGAGTAATAACGTCATGATTTTGCGAATTATTTTCACTGAGCTTGTCGGCAGAGAGTCTATTCGTCATAATGTTACTTGTAACATTACTGATAAATCACATATTTATGGCTCAACAGAATAAGAAAACTCGTACGACATTGCAGGATGTCGCAGACCAGGTTGGCGTCACGAAGATGACCGTTTCACGCTATATGCGTAACCCTGAATCGGTGGCAGAAAAGACTCGGGCCAAGATTGCGACTGCGATTGAAGAGATGGGTTACATCGAAAACCGTGCACCGGCGATGTTGTCAAAGTCCTCCAGTAAAGCCATTGGTATTTTACTGCCGTCTTTGTCCAACCAAATTTTTGCTTCCTTTGTTCAGGGCATAGAGATGGTGACCAAAGCCAATGGCTATGAGACGCTTTTAGCGCATTTTAGCTACGATGAGCTTGAAGAAGAGCGCAAGATCGCGTCATTACTCTCTTATCAAGTCGATGGGCTTATTCTAACTGAAAGCCATCACACGCCGCGTACATTACAGATGATCAAAAATGCTGGCATTCCGGTGGTCGAAACCATGGAACTGCCATCGGAGCCGATTGATATGGCGGTTGGACTCGATCATGAAGATGCGTCGTACACCGTGGTTAAGCAGATGCTAGATACGGGGAAGCGTACAATCGTCTATTTTGGCGCGCGTCTGGATACGCGAACCAAATTGCGGATGCAAGGTTACGATCGCGCGATGACAGAAGCAGGGCTAGAACCCAAACATGTATTAACTGGTGATCATTCTAGTTTTTCTTTAGCGCATGATTTGCTCGAACGCGCACTGGAAATGCACCCAACGCTCGATGGGGTGTTCTGTACCAACGATGACATCGCAATTGGCACCATGCTGAGTGCGCAGCAACGTGGCATTCAAGTTCCACAGCAATTGGCAGTGGCGGGCTATAACGCGCTGGATATCGGTCAAACCATCAGCCCGAAACTGACCAGCGTTGATACGCCGCGTTTCCAAATTGGTGTAAAGAGCGCAGAGCTATTAATTGCGCGCCTGAAAGGCGAAACGCAAGAAGAAAAAGTCTTCGATATGGGGTATCAGATCACGTCGGGAGAGAGTGTTTAACTAATTGTTAACTGCTCTTTGTATTCGCTCATCAATGGTATTGGTAGGTTAGGGTATGGCACATCAGCTGGATGCATTGGATCTCAACTTAATGCGTTTATTAAAAGCCGTGGTGGAAAACCGCAGCATCAAGCTGGCCGCAATGCAGCTTGGCATTTCTCAACCGAGCGCCAGCCGCGGCGTGATGAAGTTGAAGCAAGTGTTTGATGACCCGCTTTTTGTGCGTAAAGCACATGGGGTAGAGCCATCACCCATGGCGATTCGTCTCGCCGCCGAGTTCGACAATATGGTTGCACCACTGGAAAAAGTGGTGCAAGAATTTGAAGTGTTCGACCCGCTGCAATACCAAGGGCAGATCGCGATTGTAACTGACCCTTATTTGATGGATGAACAAGGGCAGCGACTGCTCACTGGTTGTCATCGAGCCTTTCCCAAAGCGCACTTTGCCTTTTCCAGCTGGAATACTTACTCGCACGATGAAATGTTAGAAGGCGAGCACGATTACTGCATTCTTGACCAAGAGACCGAGCTGTCGAAAGACATTTACATGCGCCCGTTATTCGTTGAAAAACGAGTGATTTTGGCGCGCAAAAACCACCCAACGTTGTCGAAAGTCAGCAATGATTGGGACACGGTGTCCAAACTACCACTTGTCTCTTTGCCTGCGCCCGCGTCATATAAACCGCTTTGTACCGTGGAGTCCGAGTATCGACGCATGGGGTATGAGCCAGTAGTGTTACTGAAGTCCTATAATTTGCGTTTGGCTTGCCAAATGTTGCAAGAAACCGACGCGATTATGTATGCCAGTCAAAGCTCGGCATTGTTGATGCCAGAACTCGCCTCTTACGCAATGCCACCCGTTAATCGTGAGTTTAGCCAGTTTGTTGTCTCTGGCGGTTTCCTTCAAACCAACCGCAACCATCCTTTGCACAGACACCTACATAAAGTGGTGCGACAAACCCTCAACACGCCTCTGATTTTTACGCAGTGATGTCACTTTATGGCATCGGCTGAATGAGAGTAGATGCTTTAACCTTATCAATATTGTGTGATTACATAGACAACTTACTTCTTAAGATATTCAAAAATGAATATCTCAATTACCTGTCTCTTTTTCCTACCCAGCGCTAACCTTATCTCAAATAGTCAGGAGAAGTGGCTCATTTTTATCTTTTTAACTTTTTGAATGTCGATACAGGTACGCGGCATTCACCATTCTCCGTTATGCATTTTTTTAATTTCTGATGGAGGATTAATCATGCTAGTTGCACGTCTATTTTTATTGCTCGCCATCGTTGCCGAAGTGGCTGGCACCAGCACTATGTCTCTTATCGGACAAGGGCACGGGTGGTGGGGCTACATCGTAATGTATGTGCTGATCGCAATCTCTTACTACTTTCTCGCGTTTGCCGCGAAGAAAATATCGATAGGTGTGGCATACGCTGTTTGGGAAGGGTTAGGTATCTCGTTGATCACCGTGGTGTCGATCATCGCCTTTGATGCCAACTTAAACCATCAAGAATTGTTTGGTTTGATGTTAGCCGTTGTTGGCATTGTGTGTGTGACCTTAGGGGAATCACATGGTCAACCTAACGCCAAGAAAAATGCCGATAAACCGGCAAAAGAACGTTCATTTTCTACTAGTACAAGGTGCGAATCATGAGTCAATTTTTTACGATGTCATTTGGATTTGTCGTGATGGCTGCCTTGGTCGATATCATGGCCAATATGGCGCTGACACGCTCAAAAGGCTTTAAATATAAAAGCTGGGGCATTGCGGCGATTGTGTTGGTACTGACAGCATTCACGCTGTTGGCACAAGCGGTGAAAGAGATCGACTTAGCCATTGCTTATGCCTCTTGGGGTGCGATCGGTATCTTGGGTACCGCAGTGGGTGGAGCCTTGCTGTTTAAGCAGAAACTCAAACCAATCGGCTGGTTTGGTATCTTTGTGGTGATTGCTGCCGTCGTAGTGATGAAGACCGCTTGATGTAATTTACTGAATGCTAGATATCGTCATTCTGAGCAGCAAGAGACGAGCGTGATTCAGAATCTACCAACAAAAAGTGCTGTGGAAGAGGGGTTTTCTCTGGCTTCACAGCACCTTGATATTAGATTCCTGATCTCGCCTAGGCTCGTCGGAATGACGGACTCATTCATTTTTAAAAAGAACAGAGGCCAATCCTAAAGTTCGTCATTTTGAACAGCAAGAGACGAGCGTGATTCAGAATCTACCAACAAAAAGTGCTGTAGCAGAGGGGATTTTCTCTGGCTTCACAGCACGTTGATATTAGATTCCTGATCTCGCCTAGGCTCGTCGGAATGACGGATTCATTCGTTTTTAGAAAGAGCGGTGGCCAATCTCAAAGCTCGTCATTCTGAATAGCGAGGGACGAGTGTGATTCAGAATCTACCAACAAAAAGTGCTGTGGCAGAGGAGTTTTCTCTAGCTTCACAACACGTTGATAGTAGATTCCTGATCTCGCCTAGGCTCGTCGGAATGACGGATTCATTTTTTTAGAAAGAGCAGTGACCAATCCTAAAGCTCGTGATTCAGAATCTACCAACAAAAAGTGCTGTGGTAGAGGGGGTTTCTCTGGCTTCACAGCACGTTGATATTAAATTCCTGATCTCGCCTAGGCTCGTCGGAACGACGGATTCATTTTTTTAGAAAGAGCAGTGACCAATCCTAAAGCTTGTCATTCTGAACAGCGAAGGACGAGCAAGATTCAGAATCTACCAACAAAAAGTGCTGTAGCAGAGGGGATTTTCTCTGGCTTCACAGCACGTTGATATTAGATTCCTGATCTCGCCTAGGCTCGTCGGAATGACGGATTCATTCGTTTTTAGAAAGAGCGGTGGCCAATCTCAAAGCTCGTCATTCTGAACAGCGAGGGACGAGTGTGATTCAGAATCTACCAACAAAAAGTGCTGTGGCAGAGGTGTTTTCTCTGACTTCATAGCATGTCGATATTAGATTCCTGATCCTGCTGAGGCTCGTCGGAATGACGGATTCATTCGTTTTTTAGAAAGAACTGAGGCCAATCCCAAAGCTTGCCATTTTGAAAAGCGAGGGATGAGCGTGATTCAGAATCTACCAACAAACAGTGCTGTGGCAGAAGTGTTTTTTCTGGCTTCACAGCACGTTGATAGTGGATTCCTGATCTCGCCTAGGCTCGTCGGAATGACGGATTCATTCGTTTTTTAGAAAGAACTGAGGCCAATCCCAAAGCTCGTCATTCTGAACAGCGAGGGACGAGCGTGATTCAGAATCTACCAACAAAAAGTGCAGTGGCAGAGGAGTTTTCTCTAGCTTCACAACACGTTGATAGTAGATTCCTGATCTCGCCTAGGCTCGTCGGAATGACGGATTCATTTTTTTAGAAAGAGCAGTGACCAATCCTAAAGCTTGCCATTCTGAATAGCGAGGAACGAGTGTGATTCAGAATCTACCAACAAAAAGTGCAGTGGCAGAGGAGTTTTCTCTGACTTCACTGCACGCTGATATTAAATTCCTGATTTTGCTTAGGCTCGTCGGAATGACGGATTCATTCGTTTCTAGAAAGAACCGAGGCCAACTCCAAAGCTTGCCATTCTGAATAGCGAGGAACGAGTGTGATTCAGAATCTACCAACAAAAAGTGCAGTGGCAGAGGGGATTTTCTCTGGCTTCACAGCTCATTGATATTAGATTCCTGATCTCGCTTAGACTCGTCGGAATTACGGATTCATTCGTTTTTAGAAAGAGCGGTGGCCAATCTCAAAAACTCGTCATTCTGAACAGCGAGGGACGAGTGTGATTCAGAATCTACCAACAAAAAGTGCTGTGGCAGAGGAGTTTTCTCTGGCTTCACGCATTTTGCTATTAGATTCCTGATCTCGCTTAGGCTCGTCGGAATGACGGATTCATTCGTTTTTTAGAAAGAACTGAGGCTAATCCCAAAGCTCGTCATTCTGAACAGCGAGGGACGAGCGTGATTCAGAATCTACCAACAAAAAGTGCAGTGGCAGAGGAGTTTTCTCTAGCTTCACAACACGTTGATAGTAGATTCCTGATCTCGCCTAGGCTCGTCGGAATGACGAGGTCTTTCTTCTCGCCTTAAACAATAAAGCTTGCGCCTTCTTCTGCACTCGATACGTTTTGGCGGATCACGCTAAACAAGCCTCGTCCCCAAGTTTGTTGGGTCGATTCGGTATCGAAATGAATCAACTCGCGACCAGTGGTGTCGCTTAAGTTGTTCAGTTCGCCCGTTTGGCAATCAAGGCGAATCAAATCACCGTTGCGCACCAAACCAATCGCGCCACCACGAATGGCTTCTGGAGAAACGTGAATCGCAGACGGAATTTTACCGGATGCACCAGATAAACGACCGTCCGTCACTAGCGCGACTTTAAAGCCCGCTTTTTGCACGTTCCCTAAAATTGGCATCAGCTTGTGCAGTTCAGGCATGCCATTTGCCGCTGGGCCGTTGTGTGTGACCACAACGATGCAGTCTTTGTTCAGCTCGCCACGTTTGTACGCGGCCTCCACTTCGTGTTGGCATTGGAATACGATCGCAGGTGCCACAATCACGCGTTGCTCTTCTTTCACCGCAGACACTTTCACCACGGCTTTGCCCAAGTTACCGTGAAGTACGCGAGTGCCGCCGGTGTTTTGGAAAGTGGCGTCTGGTTTGGCGATCACGTCACCGTCTTGGCTGCCTTGGCACGGTGTCCAAGTCAGTTGGCCATCGACAAGGCTCGGCAGCGTCATTTGGTCTTCAAATTCACCAAACACGGGTTTCACATCGCGATGCAAAAGCTCGGATTGGTTCAAGCGGTGCAATAACGCGGGCACGCCCCCCGCGTCTTGGAACGCGTTCATATCGGCTGGGCCGTTCGGGTAAACGCGAGCTAACAAAGGAACCACATCCGACAGATCGCTGATGTCTTGCCACGTGAGCAAGATGCCAGCAGCACGCGCCACGGCGATCATATGAATGGTGTGATTGGTACTGCCGCCAGATGCGAGTAGAGCGATGATGCCGTTGACCAAGCTCTTTTCTGTGACCACTTCTGCCAACGGACGGAAGTGTGCAGAACCCGCCGTCATTGAGGCGATTTTCAGAGCCGCGTGATCGGTTAACGCTTTACGCAGTTGGGTATGGGGATGGATGAATGCCGAACCTGGCAGCATCAAGCCCATGGCTTCGAACACCAACTGGTTGGTGTTGGCTGTGCCGTAAAACGTACACGTCCCCGCAGAGTGGTAAGCGCGACACTCCATATCCAGCAGAGCGTCTTTGCCGACTTCACCCGCTGCGTATTTTTGGCGCACGTCGACTTTCTCTTCGTTGCTGATGCCTGTTGCCATCAGACCCGCTGGTACAAACGCAGTCGGTAGGTGCGCGTAAGACAGCGCGCCCATCAGTTGCCCCGGGGCGATTTTGTCACAGATGCCAAGCAGTAATGTGGCATCAAAGACATTGTGGCTCAAAGACAACGCCGTTGATTGCGCAATTAAGTCACGCGAAAACAGCGACATATCCATGCCTGCTTGACCTTGAGTCACCCCATCGCACATCGCTGGCACACAACCTGCGACTTGCGCTGTATGGCCGTAGTCCGCCAGTACTTGTTTGATTTGCGCTGGATAGTCTTGGTACGGCTGGTGGGCGCTCAACATGTCGTTGTAGGCGCTGATCAGCGCGAGATTGGCATGAGTAAAATCGAGAATATTTTTCTTTTCAGAAGAGCAAGAAGCGGCGACTGCATGGGCTAAGTTACCACAAGATAAACCAACACGGCCTTTGCCAGCTTCGGCTTGCACTTCGGTGCGAGCAAGAAAGGCAGCGCGCGCTTCGCGGCTGCGCTCGGTCAAGCGTTGTGTGACCTCAATAACAACAGAGTGAGTCATTACGCCACCTCGATCGCTTGCATTTTGATTAGCTCAGTAGCAGAGCGTTCCACCACGTCGCTGATGTCTCCGTCGATACTGACGATCAGAGTTTGAGGCTCGTTGTCTGGGCGCTCTAGTGTCTCGAATTGGCTCTTCACCATGTTTTCTTTCATGAAGTGGCCTTTGCGCATACGCATGCGATTAAGGATCAACTCCCTATCGCCATCAAGGAACAGGAAGGTCACGTTGTCGTTGCCTTCGCGGATCTGATCGCGGTAAATCTTTTTCAGTGCTGAACAGACAATAATGCCGTGTTCGTTTTTGCTTTCTAGGCTGTACGCCGCATCACGAATGCGTTCTAGCCATGGCTTGCGATCATCATCGTTCAGAGGCTGGCCCGATGCCATTTTCTGAATGTTCGCTCGTGGATGAAGATCATCACCATCAATGAATTTACGCCCTAGCTTTTTCGCTAGATGCTCACCAATTGTGCTTTTACCACTAGCACAAACGCCCATAACGATGACACTACTACCAGCCATAACTTATCCTCATAACCAAATTTGCGCGTGATCTCAATTTTTGAATTCACTTTAAAATATGGGTTTATCTTATTCATGTTATCGGTAACATGTTACCGGTAACTGAAATAAATGTGAACCATAACACAAACAATAATTCTTAAAGGTGAACCTATGGAGCAATTAACCCAAGCCCCAGATCCTACGTTCCTACTGACGATTGCAGGCCTTGCCATTGCAGCGTTACTCGTTCTGATCATTAAACTGAAAGTCCATGCTTTTGCTTCCCTTACTATGGTGAGTTTAGGCACAGCAATCGCCACTGGCGTTCCTTCTGAGAAAGTCGTATCGACCATGATGGGCGGCTTCGGCGGCACACTGGCTTCCGTAGCATTGCTGGTTGGTCTTGGTGCGATGATCGGTAAAATTCTTGAAGTGACTGGCGGTGCGAAAGTGCTGGCAGACACTTTGATTGGTCGCTTTGGTAAAGAGCGCGCACCATTTGCTTTGGGCGTCGCTTCATTACTGTTTGGCTTCCCAATCTTCTTCGATGCTGGCCTTGTAGTGATGATGCCAATCATCCTCAGTGTGGCGGCTCGTTTTGGTGGCTCACCAATTAAATACGCGTTGCCTGCAGCTGGTGCTTTTGCGGTTATGCACGCGTTTGTTCCACCACATCCAGGTCCGGTTGCAGCGGCCGAATTCCTTGGCGCAAACATCGGTCTGTTATTGGTGGTGGGTATTCTGGTAGCTATTCCAACTTGGTACCTTGGCGCTTACCTATTTGGTTTGTACGCGGGCAAAAAATTCGATATCCCACTATCTAAAGCCTTCTTTAATGGCGAAGCGATGGTGGATGAGCGCAACGCACCAAAATTTGGCACGGTTATGACCATCCTTGTGCTGCCAGTCCTGCTAATCTGTTTGGATACGGTATTGAACACACTGGCGGTTGCGGGTGTGATTGATGGTAAAACGGCACTGGTTGAGTTCCTACGTATGCTAGGTAAAACCCCAGTTGCGTTGCTGATCACTTTGATTGTCTGTCTGGCTGTGTTTGCCAAAGACTACGGCATGGCAAAACTAGAAAAATTATGTGGTGAGTCATTGGCTCCTATCTGTGGTGTTATCCTAGTAACGGGTGCAGGTGGCATGTTTGGCGGCGTACTGCGCTCAAGCGGTATTGGTGATGCACTGGCTGACGTTCTTACAGACACAGGTATGCCTGTGATTGTGGCGGCGTTTGTGATTTCAACTTGTCTGCGTGTTGCTCAAGGCTCGGCAACCGTAGCGCTAACCACTACGGCGGCTCTTATCGCGCCAGTAGTGGCAGCATCAACAGGTTTGAGTGAACTCGACCTTTGCTTTATCGTAATCGCGATTGCGGGTGGTGCAACGGTACTGTCTCACTTCAATGACTCTGGTTTCTGGTTGGTATCTCGTCTGCTTGAGATGGATGAGAAAACCACATTAAAAACTTGGACGGTAATGGAAACGTTACTTGGCGGTATCGCGTTTATTATCGTCGCAACATTAAGCTTTATTCTTTAGAGGTTCCCCATGACAACACTTGAACAACGATTAAGAGAAATCAAAATCGTCCCAGTTATCGCAATCAACGACGTAGCACACGCTCTGCCACTGGCAAAAGTGTTGGTAGAAAACGGTTTACCATGTGCGGAAGTGACATTCCGCACCGAAGCGGCGGCGGAGTCGATTCGCATCATGCGTGAAGCGTACCCAGAACTGTTGATTGGCGCGGGCACCGTTCTGACCACAGAACAAGTGGATATCGCAATCGAAGCGGGCGTGGACTTTATCGTTAGCCCAGGCTTCAACCCAACCACAGTGAAATACTGTCAGCAACGTGGTGTGACTATCGTACCGGGTGTAAACAACCCAAGCTTGGTTGAGCAAGCGATGGAAATGGGTCTGCGTACGTTGAAGTTCTTCCCTGCTGAGCCATCAGGCGGCGTAAACATGCTGAAAGCACTGACGGCGGTTTACCCTGTGGAATTCATGCCGACAGGTGGCGTAAGCCCATCCAACGTGGAAGATTACCTAGCGCTGAAATCGGTTGTGGCTTGTGGCGGTACTTGGATGGTGCCAACCGCAATGATGGACAACGGCGATTGGGAAGGCATTGCTGAATTGGTTCGCGCAGTTAAGTAAAACGCACAAACGGCTCCGAAATACCCCCGAACGTTAGAAAAAGTGATACGAAAAAGGGTCATCAAGTTACTTGATGACCCTTTTGCTTTTTGGAATGAAACAGCTTTAGAAGTGATGCTTAATAAAGCGCTTAATAAAGCGAATGAAATCTGCTTCGGCTAGCTTCGCGCACTTCAATGTTTGGGCGTGAGACAATTCTACATCTCCCAAGCCTTCTGCCATGTTGGTGATCGCACACACTGCCAATACGGGTAAGCCGCAATGCGCCGCAGAAATCACTTCTGGCACGACCGACATGCCCACCACATCACCACCGATGATTTGCATCATGCGGATTTCGGCTGCGGTCTCAAAGTTGGGGCCTGTGTAAGAGACAAACACACCTTCATTCAGGTGAATGCCATTGGCTTTTCCGACTTCAAACGCTTCTGCGCGCAGGTCTTTGTCGTACGCATTGGCGAGGCTGAAGAACCTCGGGCCGTACTCTTCATCATTCGGACCGATCATTGGCGATTCAGGCATGGTATTGATGTGATCATGAAATACCACCAGAGAGCCGACATCAATACGCTCAGGGCGAAGTGAGCCTGCCGCGTTGGTGACGAGCAGAAACTCACAGCCCAGCTTTTTAAAGGTGCGTACGGGCGTGGTCATGACCTTCATTGAGCCGTGTTCGTAGTAGTGACCGCGACCTTTCATGCACACGACGTCTACGCCGCCCATGGTGCCAAGTACCAACTCACCAGAGTGGCCTTGCACGGTGCTAACCGGAAAGCCTTCGAGCTCTTCGTATGGAATGACCACTTTGTCTTGTAGCTCGTCTGCCAATACGCCTAAGCCAGAGCCTAAAATAAACGCCGCTTTAGGTTGGAAGTTTGGTTTGCGTTCGTGAATGGTTTGTAGCGCGCCGATTACTGGATCGTGATTCATGTTAGTCACCTTCTGGTTGTGTGTTGATTCCATTGTGTGACTTTCTGCGCTGGTTATCTTTGCTTTATTCGCTACTATCATCCTTAAAAAGAGGATGATGAAATTCGCTAGGACTCAATGCATGAAGTCAGAACCATTTGAGCGCGTGACGCTGAAGATGCTGCGTTACTTTTACGAGGTCGCACAAACCAAGCATTTCACTAAGGCCGCCGAGAACCTTAATATCACCAATTCGCCGTTGAGCAATCGCATCAAAGAGTTGGAAGAGGTGCTTAACGTCAAACTGTTTGAGCGTGATTCAAGAAACGTCATGCTAACGGAGGCCGGGCGATTGTTGGAGTCCAAATGCCAACTGATTTTTCAGACCTTAGATGTCTCGCTCAATCAAGTGCAGCAAGTGGGTTTGAACCAGAGAAACATCTTGCGAGTTGGTGTGGTAAGTAGCGCATTTTGGGGCGGATTTGATCGTCTGTTACAGCGCTTCCATGCTGAGCATGACACTTATCACGCCGACATTTTTGACCTTAACCCAGAGACGCAAAAGAAGCACCTGAGCGAGAAGAAAATCGATGTGGGCATTGTGCGTTTTGCCGATGCACTCAACATTTATCCGTATCAGTCGGTGTCTTTGGGCAAAGATGTGTTTGTGGTGGCGGTGTCGGAGCAACATGAGTTAGCCAGCAAATCTTTGCTGCGACTCCAAGATTTAAAGACGTGTGAGTTTGCGTTTATGAGTTTGGCGAATTCTGCCTCGGCAAACTTCATCATTAATGCCTGTCTGCAAGAAGGCTTTTCACCCCATATTGGCAAACAAGTGGTGGAGCCAAGCACCTTGATGGCGTATGTGGCAAACAGCAATACCGTGACGTTGGTGCCGTCGACGTTTTCTCAGCATCATTGGCATGGGATTCGTTTTATCAAGCTGAAAGAGTCACTGCGTGCAGACTTGTGTCTGATTCATGACGGTAAGCAGGAGAGTGCTATCAAAGCCGAGTTTATTCGCACGTTATTGGAGAACGCGAGTTAAGCATGGGCTAACAAAAAAAGGTCACCCTAAGGTGACCTTTTCAAATGATTCGCTGAAATCAGCAATGCGATTAGCGCGTAATTAACGCATCGTTACGAACTCTTCAGAGCCCGTTGGGTGGATAGCCACAACAGAGTCGAAGTCTGCTTTGGTTGCGCCCATCTTCATTGCTACGCCGAAGCCTTGGATCATTTCATCTACCGTGAAACCGATGCCGTGTAGGCCAACAACCGTTTCTTCTTCGCCCGCACATACAAGCTTCATCTTACATGGTTGACGGTGCTTAGTAACAGCGGTGTACATCGCAGTAAAGCCAGATGTGTAGACTTTGATGTTGTCTTTGCCGTACTTCTCTTCTGCTTCTTGCGTTGTTAGACCGATAGTGCCGATTGGTGGGTGGCTAAATACCACAGTTGGTACTAAATCGTAGTCCATCTTCGCATTTGGTTTGTTGTTGAACAAACGCTCAGAAAGTTGACGACCCGCTTTCACTGCTACTGGTGTTAGTTCGATACCGCCTTCCATGATGTCACCCACACAGTAGATGCCTTTCACGTTAGTTTCTTGGTATTCGTCTACCTTGATGTAGCCTTTTTCGTTCGTTGCCACGCCGGTTGACGCTAGGTTGATTGCGTCTGTCGCTGGGTGACGACCGATTGCCCAAATCAGTTGGTCAACGTTTTGGCTTTCACCGTTTTCTAGGTGCAGAGTTAGGCTGCCATCGGCTTCTTTTACCACTTCTTTTGGTACAGAGTGGGTGTGCAGTTTTGGACCTTCTGCGTCCATCACTTCAACCAACGTATCGATGATCATTGGATCGAAGCTACGCAGTGGTGACTCTTTACGTACGAACAGGTGCGTTTCTGTACCTAGCGCGTGCAGTACGCCAGCAATTTCAACTGCGATGTAGCCAGCACCCACAACCGCAACGCGTTTTGGTTGCTCTGCTAGGTCGAAGAAGCCGTTTGAATCGATGCCGTATTCAGCGCCTGGAATGTTTGGAATAGTAGGACGACCACCAACCGCGATCAGGATGTGATCTGCTGTGTAGTGTTCACCGTTTACTTCGACAGTTTTTTCGTCAACAAACTTAGCAAAGCCTTTAATCACGTTTACTTTATTGTTGCCAAGAACGCGATCGTAAGATTGGTGAATACGACCGATGTATGCCTGACGGCTCTCAACCAGTTTGCTCCAGTCGAAACCTTTCACGTCGACATCAAAACCGTAATCTTCTGCGTACAGGTTCATTGCTTCTGCGATTTGCGCGCCATGCCACATCACTTTTTTCGGTACACAACCTACGTTTACACAGGTACCGCCAAGGTCTTGAGCTTCGATTAGCGCAACTTTCGCGCCGTACATCGCCGCACGGTTTGCAGATGCGATGCCGCCACTGCCGCCACCGATACAGATATAGTCAAAATGAGTCGCCATTACTTTCTCCAAGAGCTTATAAATTTTATCTGGTACATAGATAGATTGGGATGACCTTGCCCGAACTCAATGCCACCGTTATCCCACTATCATAAATCGAATTCGACTAATTCCTAAATGGGAAAAAGCGACAATACTTATGACAAATAGCGATGAGAGGCACAAAAAGAAGAATAAGCACGACTGGAGGGAGAAGGTGAGAGCATAAAAAAGCGCAACGAGAATATCGTTGCGCTTGAAGATATCAGTACTGAAGTGCTTACTCTGGCACAATCCAGTCCACTTTCCAGTGGCCAGTTGCTGGTGCGATCGCGTCTTGCAGGAATGGCAGAATCTCTTTCATCTGGCTTTCCAGTTTCCAGGGCGGGTTAATCACAATCATGCCGGATGCCGTCATGCCGCGCTCGTTGGTATCTGGTGCAACACCTAACTCGATTTGCAGAATTTTACGAATGCCCAGTGCTTCCAAGCCTTCGATCATATCTTCGATGTCGTGGCGGTTTACCACTGGGTACCAAATCGCGTAGATACCGGTTGCCCAACGTTTATGGCTCTGATGAATCGCTCGCACCACATCGCGGTACTCTTTCGCGAGTTCGTATGGTGGGTCAATCAGCACCAAACCACGACGCTCTTGTGGCGGTAAGCTTGCTTTGAGGCGTTGGAATCCGTCTTCTTTGAAGATGCTCACTTGGCGATCACGATGGAATTCTTGCTCTAA
This sequence comes from Vibrio sp. 1401, assembly GCF_033340295.1. Taxonomy (NCBI): domain Bacteria; kingdom Pseudomonadati; phylum Pseudomonadota; class Gammaproteobacteria; order Vibrionales; family Vibrionaceae; genus Vibrio; species Vibrio sp. 1401. The sequence goes on along the minus strand of NZ_JAWOWF010000029.1, from coordinate 23,871 downwards.
CAATGGGTGATCGGCCGGGTGCAACTCGGTCAGCACCATGCGATCTTGTGGGCGGATTTGCGCGCGCGCCACACGTGGTGAGCCTGGGTAGTAACGCAGCTTCTCGCCATTGTTGAGCACTTTAATGGCATCGATGTAGCTTTTGATGTCTTCAGGAATGCTTGGGTTATCCCAAATACGTGCGATGCCTTGTTTGTATTCGCCCGTTTTTTCAGACCATTCGTGAGTCAGATCGTAACGGCCCACACCCGAGTGGGTATCGTGATAAACGAATGGCTTATCTTTTTGTTTCAGCGCATCAAGAATGAGGCTTTGAACGATGTGTTTGACCACGTCGGCATGGTTGCCAGCGTGGAAGCTGTGGCGGTAACTTAACAAATTAAACTCTCGAAACACTCTTTGGCTGAGTGTGGTCTGTGATTTTCACTCTATGGCGGTATTATACTCAAGTAACTTAAAGATGTAGAACTTCCAATCAAATCTGTTCCTCTGATAAGGGGACGCTATTGAAATTTCTTTAAGTCACCCACACTTACTATTGGTAATCGAATTGAACTAGGTGAGTTTCTCGCACTCAAAAGGGTGTGAAATTTCATTTAGGTATAACAAGACTCAAGGACAGAGTAGCGCTGGTTGACTATATGATGGTCATCGCGGCATAGAGAAAGGGAACGGAGCTCCCCCAATCCATGTTGCTGGCTCGTCTGTACATTGAGTTGGCCTATCTACACAAAATAGACAGGCAATCACAGAGTCAAAACACAAAAGGAATTATTCATGTCTAATCCTCTTCTGACGTTTACGGACCTACCTCCGTTTTCTCAAATTAAACCAGAACACATCAAGCCTGCCGTTGAGCAAGCGATTGCTGACTGCCGAGCAAAAATCGATGAAGTTCTACAAGACAACGCTCACCCAACTTGGGACAGTGTGATTGCGCCAATTGAAGAAGCGGATGATCGCTTAAGCCGCATCTGGTCGCCAGTGGGTCACATGAACTCGGTAGTGAACAGCGAAGAGCTACGTGAAGCTTACGAAAGTTGCCTACCAATTTTGTCAGAGTACGGCACTTGGGTTGGTCAGCACAAAGGGTTGTACGAAGCGTACAAAACCATCAAAGCGAGCGAAGAATTTGCAACGTTAACTCGTGCCCAGCAGAAAACCATCACTGATGCACTGCGTGATTTCGAGTTATCAGGCATTGGTTTGCCATCCGATGAGCAGCACCGTTACGGCGAGATCAGCAAACGTATGTCTGAGCTGAGCTCTAAATTCTCTAACAATGTGCTGGATGCCACCATGGGTTGGACCAAGCACATCACAGACGAGAAAGACCTAGCAGGTATGCCAGAATCGGCGCTGGCAGCAGCGAAAGCTGCCGCAGAAGCAAAAGAGTTAGATGGTTACCTCATTACGCTAGATATCCCATCTTACCTACCTGTCATGACGTACTGCGATAACCAAGAGTTGCGTAAAGAAGTGTACGAAGCGTACGTGACGCGCGCTTCTGATCGAGGTCCAAACGCAGGCAAATGGGATAACTCAGAAATCATTACTGAGCAGCTAAAACTGCGCCATGAAATTTCACGTATGCTAGGTTTCAATACTTACAGTGAAAAGTCGTTAGCAACAAAGATGGCTGAAACGCCGGATCAAGTGCTGGGCTTCCTGAATGACCTAGCGACACGTGCGAAACCGCAAGGTGAACGTGAAGTCGAAGAGTTACGTCAGTTTGCGAAAAGTGAGTTTGGTGTTGAAGAGCTGAACGTTTGGGATATCGCTTACTACAGCGAGAAACAAAAGCAGCACCTGTTCCAAATTTCGGATGAAGAACTGCGCCCATACTTCCCAGAGTCAAAAGTCGTGAGCGGTCTGTTTGAAGTGCTAAACCGCGTGTTTGGTATGACAGTAAAAGAGCGCGAAGGCGTAGACACTTGGCACGAATCTGTGCGCTTTTTCGATATCTTTGATGCTGAAGGCACACTCCGTGGCAGTTTCTACCTAGATCTCTACGCTCGTGAACACAAACGTGGCGGCGCGTGGATGGATGACTGTCGTGGTCGTCGTATTACGTTATCTGGTGAACTGCAAACGCCGGTTGCGTATCTAACGTGTAACTTCAACCGTCCTGTAGGCGACAAACCAGCACTGTTCACGCACGATGAAGTCGTGACGCTATTCCATGAGTTTGGTCATGGAATCCACCACATGTTGACGCAAGTTGATACAGGTGCTGTTTCAGGTATTAATGGCGTGCCTTGGGATGCGGTTGAGCTACCAAGTCAGTTCCTAGAAAACTGGTGTTGGGAAGAGGACGCTCTGGCGTTCATTTCTGGTCACTATGAGACTGGTGAGCCGCTACCGAAAGCGATGCTAGACAAAATGCTCGCAGCGAAAAACTTCCAATCTGCGATGGGTATTTTGCGTCAGCTAGAATTCGGCTTGTTCGATTTCACGCTTCACACTGAATATGACCCAGAAGTGGGTGCGCGTGTACTGGAAACTCTGGCGAAAGTGAAAGAGAAAGTCGCGGTAGTTCCTGCGGTTGAGTGGGCGCGTTTCTCACACAGCTTCGGCCATATTTTTGCTGGTGGCTACAGTGCGGGTTACTACAGCTACCTATGGGCTGAAGTGCTGTCGTCAGACGCGTATTCTCGCTTTGAAGAAGAAGGCATCTTCAACAAAGAGACGGGTCTAAGCTTCCTGAACAACATCCTAGAAATGGGGGGCAGTGAAGAGCCAATGGAGCTGTTTAAGCGCTTCCGTGGCCGCGAGCCACAAATCGATGCACTGTTGCGCCATTCGGGTATTGCGGCGTAAATTGAGCAAAAAACATCAAGGCCAACCGAATGGTTGGCCTTTTTTGTACATTTTTTATAAAAAATTTTACGGATTTACGTTTCGGTTGATCGGGTTCTGCAACGATATCAATGTCTCCGTGGACTGAACCTCATCAATGGCTTGCAGCTTGTCGATCAGTACAAATTGCAGCTCTTCAATCGATTTGCACATCAATTTGACGAATATGTTATACGCGCCCGTGGTGTAGTAAGCTTCAACGACTTCGTCGAGCGCGTTGAGTTTTTCTAACGCGGAGTGGTAATCACGAGCTGCATTGAGGTTAATACCAATAAAGCAGCACACATCGTAGCCAAGCTTTTTAGTATTGATGATCACCTCCGTTCCTTCGATGATGTCCGCCGACTTCATCTTCTCGATACGCACATGGATAGTGGCAGGGCTGACATCGAACTGCTTTGCCATTTCTGCGTAGGGCGTTCTGGCGTCAGCCATCAGTGTTTTTAATATTGCGCGGTCAAGGTCGTCGAGTTTCGGCAGGCTCGCATTCATACTATGATTTCCGTTAGGGATAGAGTTTTACCTCCCTTTTATACTCATAGCGGATAGGATTCACAAGGTTTGGCAGGAGTAACTGCGGGTTAACTCCGAGCTATGGAGATAATGTGCAGCGTTTTCTGGTTATTGCCGCGCTATGTTGGAGCGCGTTTGCTACGGCCTCAGATCCGAAGGTGTTGGTCGTGCACTCCTATCATCAGGGTTTTTTCTGGACGGACTCCATACAGCGAGGCATCGAGCAACAGCTGGGCGATCGAGCGCTGGACATGCGTGTGCTCTATCTAGACTCGAAACGTAACCAGAGTGAGCAGTTTTTTGCGCAACTAAAATCCTTGTATCTTACGAAATTACGCAAAGAGCGATTCGATGCCATTTTAGTGAGCGATAACAATGCACTTGAACTCATGCAGCGTTTAGCCCCAATCATCAAAGACACCCCAGTTATATTTAACGGCATTAATAACTACCATCCTTCTTTACATCGTTCTCTGAATGCAACCGGAGTCATGGAAGATGTCGATTTGGAAGCGAATCTCGCTCTTATTGAGCGCTTACATCCGAACTACACACAAGTTCTCATCGTCAGTGACCACTCGGTGACCGGTGAGGTGTTGCGTTATCAAATCGACAATTTTGTCCTCAAGTTCCCGCAATATAGAGACAAAATCGTACAACTTGTCCCAGACAGCATCATCGATCTAAAACAACAAGTCGCAAAACTGAGTTCCGATAAAGTCGTCTTGTTCTGGACCTATTACCGAGATAAACAAGGTATGGTAGGCAGCGAGCGTGACTGGGTTGGTGTCAACAAAGTCTCAAACGCGCCGCTGTTTATGGTGCATGACATTGGTTTGGGTCATGGCGCAGTTGGAGGGGTTATTCAAAGTGGTTATCGGCATGGTATTGAGAGTGCAGAGATGCTTGAATTCGTTTTGGATAACCCTGATCAGCCTCTGCCTGAGGTGAAAAAAAGTGATTCTGAAATAAAGCTCGATTACCAAGCGGTAGCGCGTTGGGGATTGGGGGCTGAACAAGAGGTTTCTGCGGTATTTTTTAATAAGCCAATGAAGCTTTCTGAACGTTTTGCCAAGGAAATTCGCCTGTTTGGTAGTCTGTTTGTGGTGATGTCGGTGGTCATTTTGCTGATGGGTTATTATTTACAGCGGATGCGTCGCAGTGAGAGCGCTGCGCGAGAAAGCCAGGCTATTCTAGAATCGATTTTCGATCAGAGCATGCAGTATATGGGCATTTTGGATGCCAACGGTGTGCTTAAATCGGGCAACGATCACCTTCAATCCTTACTTTATCACCAAGGACTGCGCTTAGACCGACCACTTTGGTTTCACCCCAACTGGAGTGAAAAAGCACAAGCGTTGCTAGAGGAGTATTTCCACGCGCCTCACCATCAAGTGTCGACGTTTGAAGCTGAAATTTGGAGTAAAGAACACGGCGCATTGGTGTTAGAAGTTTCGCTCAAGCCTTTTTCTCAGCAAGTAGGGAATCATAAGCAATACTTGTTTGAAGCGCGCGATATTACCAGTCGTAAATTGATGGAGGACAAGCTCTACCAACGTGAGTCAACCCTACGCAACTATTACGAGCAGCAGCCCGTGATGATGGTGACGCTTGATAGTAATAACCGAATTCAAGAAGTGAATCGATTTGCTCAACTACTTCTTGGCTACAAACCGATGGACATGCTCGGACATCGCCTGAGGGAGTTCTATTTTGATGACAAAGTGCTGTTCCCTCGCCAAGTGTTATTGCAACCCAACCAGCAAGTGCATGGTGTTTGGCGACGTGAAGTCGAGTATCGTCATGCAAATGGTCATCGTGTTTGGGTGCGCGAGAATATTCGTCCGCTGAGTGAATCTGAGCAACTGCTGATTGTGGGCGAAGATATTACCGAAACCAAACTGCTCTCCGAGAAATTGGAATACCAAGCTCGCTATGACTTACTGACGGGGACTTACAACAGAAACCATTTTGAACTAGAGCTTAAGACCGCACTGTGCGAAGTGGACAGCCATCGTCGAGTCCACGCCATGCTGTACCTCGACTTAGATCAGCTAAAAGTCCTCAATGATACGGTTGGGCATGATGCAGGTGATGCGGCGATTCAATTCTGCGCCAGTATGCTGGAAGGCGTTCTGCCGTACAATTCCATCTTGGCTCGAATGGGAGGCGATGAGTTTGCGGTGTTACTCAAAGACTGTGACGAATATGGCGCCATCAATATTGCCAAACTGATCATCTCGACACTAAGCGAACACCTCTTTATTTGGGAAGACACACGCCTGTTCATCAGTTGCTCAATTGGTATCCGTATCATCGATCATACCGCTGATACGCCACAAATGGTGCACGCTCAAGCAGACTCTGCTTGTCACGCCGCTAAAGAGCAAGGCCGTAACCGCTATAATCTATTCAGCTTAGATAACGAAGAGTTGCAGCGTCGTCAGATGGAAATGCAGAGCGTCAATTTGGTGCATGAGGCATTGTCGAATCAACGTTTAGAACTGTTTGCTCAACCGATAAAAAGCTTACAAAAGCACGAGACTCAAATGTATTTTGAGATTTTGGTGCGTATTCGCAATGGGTACGGTGATTATGTTTCTCCTGCGCTGTTTATCCCTGCTTCCGAGCGCTACAACATTGCCCATTGGATTGATAAGCAGGTTATTACTCAAACGCTAGAGTGGTTTGAACAGCGTCCTGAGGTGATTGAACAGCTTGGTCGCTGTTCGATAAACCTTTCAGGTCAATCTATGGGGAATCAAGAGTTTATTGACTTCTTATTGGAGCGATTGGAAAGTTCGACTCTGCCGTGTGAAAAAATCTGCTTAGAAATCACCGAGACAGCGGCGATGAGCAATCTGGATCAAGCCATTGAGCTGTTTACCAAGCTAAAGGCTTTGGGTTGCATGATTGCATTGGATGATTTCGGATCTGGATTGTCTTCATTTGGTTACTTAAAGAAACTTCCTGTCGATATCGTGAAAATTGATGGTCTTTTCGTGCAAGATATCAACGTAAATGAAATGGACCGCGTGATGGTTCGTTCAATCAATGACTTGGCGAAACAACTAGGCAAAGTGACGGTGGCGGAGTTTGTCGAAAATGACCAGGTCATGCAGCATTTGATAGACCTCGGTGTGGACTACGGCCAAGGCTACGGTATTGGTCATCCTAAGCCGCTTTCTGAGCTAGTGGAGCAACTGACGGTTGTATAACCTCTGCGTAGCAAGCTCAACCTAGCATTAATAGGTAACTTAGGTATACACTCAGCGCCAGTTACCTCGATTTTTATTGGAGCCTCCTTTTGCAACTGCAATTGATCTGTGAAAACCTGTCTCAACAATCTCATCTTGATGAACTCGCTGCGCGTTGGCGGCTTTCTCATACTGACGATAGCGATTTTGCTTTGGTGCTAACCACCGAGCGTTTGGAGCTACGTAAAGTGGATGAGCCAAAGCTGGGTGCAATCTTTGTGGATTTGATTGGTGGTGCGGTCGGTCATCGTCGCAAGTTCGGTGGTGGTAAAGGTCAGGCAATTGCGAAAGCGGCGGGGTTGAACAAAGGGGCAACGCCAACCGTGTTAGACGGCACGGCAGGTCTTGGTCGTGATGCGTTTGTGCTCGCCTCACTAGGTTGTAAAGTGCAGATGGTCGAGCGTCATCCAGTCGTCGCGGCTTTGTTAGATGATGGCTTGGATCGAGCGAAACAAGACCCAGAAATCGGCACCTGGGTATCTGAGCGCATGTCGCTAATCCATGCCTCTAGCCATGATGCGCTGGAACAATTGGCGCAAGATAAAGACTTTGTCCAGCCAGATGTGGTGTATCTTGACCCGATGTATCCGCACCCAGAAAATAAAAAGAAGTCGGCGCTCGTGAAAAAAGAAATGCGCGTTTTCCAATCGTTGGTTGGCGCTGATTTGGACGCCGATGGCCTACTAGAACCAGCCATGGCGTTAGCCACAAAGCGTGTAGTAGTTAAACGCCCAGACTATGCTAACTGGCTGAACGAGAAAAAACCGACCATGGCGATTGAAACGAAAAAAAATCGCTTCGATGTCTACGTTAAAGCATCGATGGCATAACTTCCTGACGGCTCAACTTTTCTTGTCACAGTACGGTGTGTCGTGCTGTGACTCAGCCTCTCTTTCCTCGTCTCTATTGATAGTTTTCTCTTGCTAATTCCCTTCCCTGACTGTATATCTAACTAAGAATTATTATTATTTCACTTGTTGTGATGCGGTCGATAACTGGGAAGCTGGAGTAGTAGAATGGCTAAACGTTTATGTAAAATGAGTCGCAAACAGATCGCGGCAGAACTTGGTGATATCCATCGTTTAGTTGTCGCACCAAAATTCGTTTGTCGTTCTTGCGCACGCTCTTCATCGGCCAAAGATACCCTTTGTAAGCCAGCCGCAATTCCTCCACAAAAATGCCAAGACAAGCCGTTAAACGAGCAACAAGCATGCGGTTTGTTAGCTGAAGCGCTGCCTGCGCAATCCATTTCCGTCACGTCAAAACACAGCGCAGAAAAGGCGGCGATCGTGAAACGTGTGGTCGAGCGAGTGAAAGAGAAGAAACAAGCCGCGAAAGTGGTGACACCAGTGTCGATGGCGGCTCCTGCACTGTTTGATTTGGCCGATAAAAAATCGCTCAAGAAAGCGAAAAAAGCACTGAAAAAGCACTATAAGCAGCAAAAGAAGTTGCTAAAAGTGGCGAAAAAACAACAAAAGTTACTTAAGCGTCAGCGTAAACTGGAAGCGCGTAATGCGAAACTAGAAGTGTTGCTGCCAACGCCACCTAATGCTTTGATGAACGCAATCTCACAAGCCAAAGTGCATTAATCAAATAAAAAAACGCTCTCCAGTCGGAGAGCGTTTTTTATTGTCGAAATGTTTATAGGATTAGCTGCGTTACTTATTGGCGTAGCTCATCTCTACGCGCTTTTTCACCCAGGTTTCGTTAATCCATAGGGATAGCATGATGATCGCACCGCCAATGGCGAGTCGCATGACATCAACATCGCGGTTCCAAATCACAATGTTTACAATCAAGCCCGCCGGAACCAATGCATTGTTCATTACTGCCAGTGCACCTGCGTTCACCATAGTCGCGCCTTTGTTCCAAGCAAAGTAACCAAAACCAGAAGCAATCAACCCAAGGTATGTCAGAATGCCCCATTGTGTTGCAGTGGTAGGTAGTTTGTCGAGGTTACCCATGAGCGCGAAAGCCACGGTTGCTACACAAAGTGCACCTAAGTAGAAGTAGCCAAACACGGTGTGTTGTGGCAAATCGACGGGTTCACTCTCCATGATATATTTGTAGCCCACCTGACCGATGGCAAAGCAGAGGTTTGCTCCTTGTACGACCAAAAAGCCCAGTAGGAAATCTTCATTAATGCCTGCAAATTTAATCCAGGCGGCACCAAATACGGCTATTGCAGCGGTAACTAAGTACCAAGGTGAAAAGCGACCTTTCAAGAAGTCATAGATTAGCGTGACGTAAATGGGTGTGAATACGGTGAACAGCAATACTTCTGGCACGGAAAGGAGCAAAAAAGATTGGTAGTAGAAGCAATACATCAAGCCGAGCTGGAAGCCACCGACGGTCATCAGTTTCGCGATCAGGGGTTTGCTAACGCCACGGAATTTCAATAAGGGAATGAAAACCAGGCTCGCCAGTGCCACGCGCATGAACACCGAGAACCAAGAATCAACCTGACCGGCGAGGTAAACGCCGATCAGGCTAAATGAGAATGCCCAAAGTAGGGTAACTGCGGATAGATAAGCCATGGATGAGAATCTTTATCAACAACAAATGTGCCCGCAGTCTAACCAAGTTTTATCGCTGCGCCAATCAGTCTTTTAGCGGTACGACCAGCATATCGACTGGTGAGCAGTTAATCAGCTGTCGAGTCGAAGATAGAATCTTGCTCCAGAAATCTTGGTGATGACCACAAACCACCAAATCAATACTGTAATCTTGAATGGTATCGCACAGCTCATTACTCAAATCGCCACTACCGACTAAAGTATGGGCAATTGGGTATTGCGCATATTCAGCGAAGTTTGCCAATTGTGTGCGCGATGCTTCCATTGCTTGATGTTGCGCTTCTGCCATATTGATATCGATAAGCCCGGTGTAGAGTTCTGCGTAGTTCACGTCGATGTGAATAAAAGAGACTTTCGCATCCAGAGGTTTAGCCAGTGATACGGCTTTCTTAATCAACACTTTACTGTCGTCTGAAAGGTCGACTGCCACAAGTATGTGTTTGTAACTCATATTGCTATCTCCTTGTAAGGTCATAGTTTTAGATTAGCACCAACCCCAAAAAAAATTTGCTGAAGTGATCTCATATCGGTGCCGTAGGTACAAAGTCTTGTCTCAGTAATCATGTTATAGTGGCGTTATACCCAAGTGACTTTGATATGCTGAAATAAGCGTAGTGTTACTGACTAGAGTTGAAGTGAAACTTCGCCGTGTCTGCCGGACCAAGCTATTCTCGCAGCGTCACTTATTTCGAGGTTACTTGGGTATATTGCATGCACAATAATAGGAGTTAACATGCTGTCTCAAACTATGGTCGAACAATTGAATGAGCAAATTAACCTAGAATTTTTCTCATCCAATCTATACTTACAAATGAGTGCTTGGTGTGAAGACAAAGGTTTTGAAGGTGCGGCTGAATTTTTACGCGCTCACGCCGTAGAAGAAATGGAGCACATGCAACGCCTATTCACTTACGTGAGTGAAACTGGCTCAATGCCAATCTTAGGCGCTATTGATGCGCCAAAGCATGACTTTGCGAGCCTAGGTGACGTTTTCCGCGAGACATTTGAACATGAGCAAATGATCACGGAAAAAATCAACAAACTGGCGCACGTTGCATTTACTAGCCAAGACTACTCAACGTTTAACTTCCTACAGTGGTACGTGTCAGAACAGCACGAAGAAGAGAAGTTGTTTAAAGGGATTTTAGATAAGATCGAACTGGTAGGTGAAGACGGTAAAGCGTTGTTCTTCATTGACAAAGATCTAGCACAAATGGCGAAAGAAGGTTCATCTTCAATCATGGATGCTCCAGCTGCGTAAACGCGTTTTGGGACGTTGTAAGTAGCGGGTAAAGACGAAGTGTTGATCGTCTTTTTCTCTTGAGCATTGTTGAAGATGTAGGGAGGAAAAGATGATCAGTGGAGACACAATCTTATTTGCGCTAATGGTGGTAACTGGAGTTAATATGGTCCGGTATCTCACCGCTCTTCGTTCTCTAATTTATATCATGCGTGAAGCGCATCCGCTGTTATATCAGCAAGTTGATGGTAATGGTTTTTTTACTACTCATGGAAATGTCACCAAGCAGGTGAGGTTGTATCACTACATTAAAAGTAAAGAATATCATCATCACCACGATGAAATTTTTACTGGTAAGTGTGAAAGAGTGCGTGAATTGTTTGTTCTATCGACTGCGTTGCTCGGCGTGACGCTACTTGCGGCCTTCATTCTCTAAGAGTCAATAATCCAGAAGTTGTTCTGTCTGAGATTTTGCGGACATACAGAGCGCTTAGAGTTTAAGCGCTTTTCCCTTTCGGTATTTGTCGGTAGAATGTCGCGCCTAGAAAGCAAGGATGTGCAATGTGCACATCCTTTTTTATTTTGATTCGATACCAATCAGTCTAAGAGCTACCGATGAGTAAGAAATTTGATGTTGTTGTAATTGGCGCAGGCGCAGCAGGTTTAATGTGTGCTGCAGAAGCAGGCAAGCGAGGCCGCCGTGTTTTGGTGCTCGATCATGCTAAAAAGCCAGGACGTAAAATCCTTATCTCGGGCGGTGGTCGTTGTAACTTCACTAACTACGACGTTTCAGCTAATCACTATTTGTGTCAAAACCCGCACTTTGTTAAGTCGGCGCTCTCCCAATACACTAACTGGGATTTCATCTCGATGGTGTGTAAACATGGCATTGAGTTCGAAGAGCGTGATCACGGCCAGTTGTTTTGTGTCGATGCATTTACGGCCAAAGATATCGTGAAGATGTTGTTAGCTGAGTGTGACATGCCGAACATCGAGCAGCGTTACCAATGCGATGTTCATTCGATTGAAAAAATTGATGAAGGCTTTCGTTTGCATGCTGGTACTGAGATTGTCGAATGTGAGTCTTTAGTTATCGCAACAGGTGGTTTGTCGATGCCAAAACTGGGGGCGACACCATTTGGTTATAAAGTCGCGGAACAATTTGGTCTTCGAGTTATCCCAACTACGGCAGGGCTTGTACCATTTACTCTACATAAAGAAGACAAAGAAGACTTTGCTGAGTTATCTGGTATCGCGGTACCTGCGGAAATTACGGCTGAAGATGGCACCATGTTCAAAGAAGCCCTGTTGTTCACACATCGTGGGTTATCTGGTCCAGCAGTGTTACAGATTTCTTCATTCTGGCGGGCCGGACAAAAGGTGTTGATCAATCTTGTGCCAAACGATGATGTTGCTGAGTTATTAGAACGCAGTCGTGAGAAGCATCCAAATCAGTCACTCAAGAATACGCTTGCCAAAGTGCTGCCTAAGCGTCTGGTTGAAGTCTTAATTGAACGTAAAGAGCTAGTCGATAAACCGCTAAAACAGTTCAATCAAAAGGAGCTTGCGGCGATTGTGGAGCGCCTAGAGCATTGGGATATCGCCCCGAATGGCACTGAAGGCTACCGAACCGCGGAAGTGACACTCGGCGGTGTCGATACTGATCACTTATCCTCGAAAACCATGGAATGCAAAGACATTAAAGGGCTTTATTTTATTGGTGAAGTGATGGATGTGACTGGTTGGCTAGGGGGCTACAATTTTCAGTGGTGCTGGTCGAGCGGCTTTGTTGCGGGGCAGTGGGTTTAATCAAACACCAAACGCAGCCTAACTGCATAAAAGATAAGATACAAAAAGAGCACTGAATAAAAGTCAGTGCTCTTTTTGTATGCCCATAGCGAGTTATTCGTCTTGATACTTTTCGAGTTTGTTATAGAGCGTTTTCACGCTAATGCCTAACTCCTGCGCTGATTCCGTTTTATTGCCTTGATTCTCTTCAAGGGTATTGAGAATGGCGGCTTTTTCTAGCTCTTCTAGTGAAACGCCCGCCGGAACAAGGTCTTCGATGCTGGTGCCTGTTTCCAATGGTGGTGTGTCGAAGATAAGGTGTTCATCTCGGATGGTGTCATCAGCCAAAATAAATGCACGCTCGATCGTGTGTTTGAGCTCACGGACATTACCTGGCCAGTCGTGTGCAGCGATTTTTTGGATCGCAGAGTCAAGAATCGTTTTGGTTTTTGCCTCATTGGCGTTGCGGTGTGCAATAAAGTGCTTGGCCAGACCTACGATATCACCGCCTCGTTCTCGCAGTGGCGGTATCGTTAATGGGAAATGCGATAAGCGGAAAAACAGATCTTCACGCAGGAACTGCTCCTCAATGGCGATTTTAGGATCACGGTTTGTAGCAGCAATGATGCGAGTATTAGCGATATGAACCGTATTACTGCCAACTGGGCGATACTCTCCGGTTTCTAGCACCCGCAATAGCTTCACTTGATGCTCGATAGGCATCTCGGTGATTTCATCTAAAAATAGGGTGCCGCCCTCTGCCTGCTTAAATACACCTTGGTGAGTTTTATTTGCTCCGGTAAAAGCGCCTTTCTCATGGCCAAACAGTTCACTATCAACCAATTCAGGGCTAATGGCACCACAGTTAATCGCTATAAAGGGCTGTTGTTTACGCTCACTCGCTAAGTGGATGGTCTGCGCCACCAGTTCTTTGCCTGATCCACTTTCACCGACAATAAGGACGTTGGCTTCGGTTTTAGCAACGCGCCTGATCATACGATAGAGCTGATGCATCGGAGAGGAAGAGCCGACCAAAAGACCAAATTGGTCAAGATCGCTGGTGGACACTTTACGCCCTTGATCTTGTTTGTGTTGATAGTACTGGCTGACTTCGCTCAGGGTGTCCGTCAGAATGGCAATATCAACGGGCTTTCTGTAGTGAAAAATAGCACCCAAGTTCATCAGCTTATCCAAGTTCTCGTTTGGAGCGCCTGAGCTAATGATGATCAAGTCCATATCGTAGATGTCTTCGATATTAGAAAGACGTTGATAATCTGCACTAGTAAAGTGGGCGACTTCAACAATCGCAACTTCCGGTTTGAGTTGTAGGAAATCTTCAATCCATTGGTCTGCGGCATCGATGTCATGCAGACGAAATTTGTTCAGTTCCTGGCAAGAAGCGATGGCATTTTTAAGTGATGGATCTTGTATTCTTAGAAACAGGCTTGGCATCGACATAGAAATGTCCTCTTTACTATGACAGAAACAATGTACGTGGATTATTCTCACTTCACAAGACAAAATATTGTCAGCATAGATTTAAGGATTTGTTCGGTATTTTTATGTTGTTAGCCCCTTTTTGATATATATCGGTGAGAGCCATCAGTAGATATTTCCTTTTGTTCAGATTTTTATTTTTAAAATAATAATTTTGCTATTAATTGATTCTGGAGAAATAGCCTTTCTGTTTTATCAGGTTATTTCGGCACAAGTGACGGAGGCTTTATCACCGATTAAAAATTACATTTTTTACGTGTAAATAATTCATGCTTATACTTTATTACTCATCTCATTTTTACCTCTTTTCTTTATTAGTTAATTAAAAACAATAAGTTATAAAGTTGGCACATGGTTTGCTCCTAGGGAAGTGCAACGTCAATAAAGGAGAATTACCATGAATAACATCGCAGCTAAAATTGTACTTACGTCAGTTCTTGCTACTTCATCTACAGCAGTCTTAGCGAGTGATAAATGGGAAAAAGAATCCATGGACGCTTGGCTAGATGGTAAAGCTGAAACCACGCTACTGCTAAACAGCAATCTCAACTCTTTTGATATCAATACCGATGTTGAGAATCAGGTCGTTACCCTTTCTGGTTCGGTAAACAATGATCTTGAAAAATCACTTGCCGAAGAGCTTGTTACTGGTCTTGATGGTGTGAAAAAAGTAAACAACGAATTGTCAGTAGTGAATGAAGGCAAGAAAGAAACTGATTCAGAAGCTTTAGCTACACTGACCGATTCTAAAATCACGACTATAGTTAAAACGCGCCTACTAATGGATACCAATGTGAGTGGTACGGATATTGATGTAACGACAGAACGCAAAACGGTAACGTTGGCAGGTAAAGTTAATTCAGATGCGGAGCATGATCTTGCAATTTCAATTGCAAATAACACCAATGACGTAAATAAGGTGATTGATAAGCTAGAAGTGGTTCAATAATAGCGAGCCGAGTGATTTAACCCACTTTTATTAGGAGGTAACACTATGGTTCGTTGGATGTTTATTTTTCTGGCACTGGCACTAATTTCTGCACTATTAGGCTTTACTGGTATTGCAGGAGCTGCTGCCTCTATCGCGCAAGTGATATTTTACCTATTCCTATTGTCATTAATTGTATCAATAGTGATTGTTCTGCTGGGAAGAAAAAACGTAAATAGATAGGAGATTCCATGCGACTTACGTCATTTATTTACCGTATCGCCGCAGTATTCGGTTTGGTGTTTGCGTTGGCAGCTTGTAGTGAAGAAGGGCCAATGGAACAGGCCGGCAAAAAGATAGATGAAGCCGCCGAAGAAACCCAAAATGCGATTGAAGATGAATGTGAAAACATTAAAGAAAACCTAAACGCTGAAGACCAAGACTGTTAGCCGAATCAGGTTAGGTTTTTACGCATAGCTATGTAAGAGAGGGGCGGTCAATCACCGCCCTTCCTTTTGTCCCAATTGTTTACAATCAGATAAGGAGTCAAAGATGAAAAACATATTTGATGTACTGAAAGAGAGTCATGAAAAGCAGCGCCTTTTACTCGATGCTCTGATGGAAACGTCTGGAGATTCCCCCGCTCGTGAAGAGTTTTATCATAACCTTAAAGAGGAACTCGAACAGCACGCAGCGGCAGAAGAGCGATTTTTCTACGCGCCTTTAATAGATAGCGATAAGACCATTGATCTCACTCGCCATGGCATCGCAGAGCATCATGAAATTGATAAAGTGATTGCACAGCTTGATGCAACCGATATGAGCTCGCCAGCGTGGCTCAACCTAATGAAAACCTTGCGTCACAAAGTGTTGCACCATCTTGAGGAAGAAGAGCAGCGTTTCTTCCAGTTAGCCGGTAAGGTAATGACCGATAAGCAGAAAATGAAACTAGCGAATGGTTATGTTGAAGAGATGGTAAGCTAGGTAGAGTGTTGGACCTTTTCGTGCCATTTCGGCACGGGAAGGCACTCAATCAAGGCGTTTACTCAAGTTCATGTATCCAAGCTCAATCCCCCGCGTATTCTAACTTCCACTAAAAAGTGCACTCGCTGAAGGCAAGGAGAGCGAATGTTTATCATCAAATATTATATTCTTGGCGCTCTGAGCAGTTTATTGGCCGCTATCCATACGCCTCAAATTATCGTTAGTTTGCTGTTCTTATGGATATCGCTTTCTTTAGCGTTGGTCAGCGTAGCCTACGTATTCGACATTCCCTCTATTTTTAGAAAAAACCAAGATGGCAAGATTGTCAGGTGGATTCGCTGGGCATTCATCCCATTTCTATTGGGGGCTAGAGCGTATAACGCCTGGGAAAGACGGCGTGATACAGTGCCTCCAATCCAAAAAGTCAGTGACAATTTATACCTATCTCGCCGTTTGTTTCAGAGTGACTTAGATTTTCTCGAATCCAATGAGATCTCTTGTATTGTCGATGTCACCGCAGAATTTGCAGGCCTTGAAAGCGCGATGACCGACAAGCAGTTTCATTACCTTTCGATTCCGGTACTCGACCACAAAGCCCCAACGCTAGAGCGTCTTCGCCATGCGATTAACTGGATTGATACTCAAATCTCGTGCTCGCGGGCCGTGGTTGTGCATTGTGCGTTAGGGCGTGGTCGTTCAGTGTTTGTTGTGGCGGCGTATTTATTAAGTAAAGACCCGTCACTGACGGTTGAATCCGTGATGAAAAAAATCAATGACGTACGCAGTACCGCGAGATTGAATAAATTACAGATTAGAACGTTACGAGCGATCAGTGAAAAAGGCGTGCTAGGGCTGGATCAATCCACTTGGATGGTGGTTAACCCTGTTGCAGGTGGCGGAAAATGGGAGGAAAACGAACAGCACTTGATTCGTGAACTAACCAAAAAATATCGCTTGAGTATTCATCAAACCACCACAAACTTCAGCGCCGAGCAGCTAACACAACAGGCAAAAGAAAGTGGAGCTAAGCAAATCATCGTAGCTGGTGGCGATGGCACAGTAACAGAGGTGGCGAGCCAATTGGTGGATACCGACCTAAAACTCGGTATTGTTCCGCTCGGAACTGCCAATGCGTTATGTCATGTGCTCTATGGCGTTGGCGCAAAATTCTCACCGGTCGAAAAAGCGTGTGAAGCGTTGCTTGGCGGACACTGCCAACGTATTGATACTGCGGACTGCAATCAGCGGCTTATTTTATTGGTCTTAGGTATTGGGCTAGAACAGAAGATGATCGAGCACGCTCAGCGAGAAGAGAAAAATGTTTTTGGACAACTCGCTTACCTCACTGGCTTTTTTAATGCTGTAGTGGCGGAAGAAACGCAAGCTTTAACCGTTTCGTTAGACGCTCCAACTGAAGATGGAAACCACGACAATAATACACAAACGCTTGAAGTCCATAGTTTTGTCGTTGCGAATATCGCTCCATTTAGTACGTTGCTTGCCCAAGGTGGTGATGCGCCGCAGCCTGATGATGGCAAGCTGCATATCACATATTTAGATAACACCGAGTCTTTAGGCGGACGTCTTATCGCCTTGTCGGATCTGACATTAACGAGCGTAGGCGCACAGGAAGAATCGACACATTTTCAATACGCGACGGCTCAGAGCGTCACTATTTCTGCGAATAAACCGATTGAGTATGTGATTGATGGTGAACTGTATTCTGATGAGCAACTAGCAATCAAGCTGCGTCCAAAGTCATTGAACGTATTTGTTCCAAGCCAGAGACGTAAATCAGCTTCGCTTTAACACTGTAATCCGCGGATAACGCGCCATTTGCTTCGTATTCTACATGGCGCTTTTTCTGTGTTGTTTGATGATTTGGTGTGCGTCGTAAAAAGGCTATCAAGGTCGCTGCGTAGTAGATGCAGCGGCTTTTTTTCTACCTGCACCTTTTACTAGGTTGATTGGGGATGTGGTTTAAACAAAGTGAAAGAAGGGCGAGTACAATTACTCACCCTGAGGTAAGTGCTTTTCAATTTCATCGTTTTCAACTTGTAAAGCAGCTAACCAATAAGAAACAAGTGCGGTTAAGTTGGTGTCGTCAATGGCTCTAAGCAGGGCTTTTAAATCATCTAACAGTAATTTATTCATAAAATGCATTTCTTTGTAATTACCTAACTCGGCAACGCCGTATTCGGTGGCATTTTCTGCAATGAATTGTTCACCATCTTGATCGAAGAACAGCTTCGCCATCTTTTTGATCATCACTTTTTCTATTTTCACGAATCGATATGCCGCTCTTGCGAGTGTCATATGTGATTGCGGGTTAACGAGAGGCAAACACGTTTGGCGATGGTGTGTCATTTTTACGAGTAGCTCCCTTACTCGATTGTTATCCAATGTCATAGTGACCTCTTTATTTATGACTAATGTCGTGGGACATTTCTCGTGATGGTTATGTTAATGCGCCTGTGGGCTTGTCAGAAATGGCCAAAGCAAGTTGGCCATTTCTTTGCTCAATACTGAGCTTTATTGCAAAGGCGACCACCAAGTTTTAGCTAATAAGGCTGATGCTGCTGAGTTTTTCTTTGCAGCTTTTTATATCGCTACGAACTTTCAGCAGAACCGAGTTATCCGCCTGCTCTGGGTGGGAAGTAATCAAATTCTCAATCTCTTTGAGTACCTTGCTTTCGACACCTTCAAGCTGTTCTAAATACATAGACTCTTTGTCAGAGGACACTTCCTTCATCACGTCGCTGTAGACCTCACGCGCCTTGATGGTGTAGGAAACCGGAGTGTCGTCGGCAGATTCTTCATTGTTACTTGCTAGAGAGTAGGGAGTGAGCTCAATGACTGCACGCTCACGTACTCTGAGCAGTTCTACCAACACATTATTCAAAGAAGTGTTGTCGATGTTCTCGATGGCCTTGTTGTAAATTTCATTTCCGCTTTCGATAAGCTCAATGATTGAGGCGATGTTTTCATTTTTCATATGCCACTCCTTATTTACTGGTGATAGGGGTGTTTGAGCGTATGGAATACAAACACGATGTTTCATCTTTAATTGCAGGTTGTATGCCAATGAATTTTAAGTCTTATTAATCAGTGACTTAATGTCTTTTTTTGCAATAACTTGCTAACAGTCGGTAAGGCGCTAAGAAAAAATTACAAGAATGGCGGGGAAAGCTTGGAAAGAATTACACGTACAGATACGGCTTTTTATCGAAATGAAAATAAAATTAATAAAAAACAATAACTTAAAATTCTGGCATGGATATGGCTTTGTAGGGAGTAAGTGAGGTCAAACATTGTTTCACTTGATTCACTATTCAACTCATTAATGGAGGCTAGTTATGGCTACTACAAAAGAAAGCACAGTAAAACCTCAAGAGCAGTTAGAAGAAGCATATCACTTAGCGGAACAAGCCACGACGGAAGCCGTTGGCGCGATGAAAGACCAAGCCAAAGAGAAGCTGGATGTCGGTGCACAGCAAGTTCAGCAGGCGACTAAGTCGGCAGAAAATGTAATCAAGGAGCGCCCATTGCTGAGCATAGGCTGTGCCTTCCTTGCTGGTTGGGCGGTTTCGAAGCTGATCAAATAATAGTGGTCACCAAGGATTAAGCCACTCAACAGAAAGGCGAGGCTTCACATGAATAACTCAGGGCAAGTTACCAATCAGCAATCAGGCTCGGCGGCTTCAGACAGCGGCCGAGCCCCTGATGGGGCAGAAGAACAGGATATCCAACAAACCATTAATGGTTTGAGCAGCATTCTTGCGCAATTGGACCAACTGACGAAATCGCTAAAAGCATGGTCAGGTTCAACGTTGGATTTGTTCCTCTTGGAGATGAAAGTTAACGTGTCCGCAGTGCGTCAGATTTTGCTGTGTACCGTTGTTTTTACCCTATTGTCGGTATTGTTCGTATTCAGTTTGTGCCTTGCCTCTGGGGTGGTGGCTTATCAGTTAACTGCCAACGTATATGTTGCCGTGGGTGTATTTATCACATCATTAGGCTTGGCATTATTTGCTTTAGCCTGGTGGCAGAAGCGTTTAGTTGGATTTCTTGGATTCAAAAATACGACAGAACAATTACAGGAGGGGTGGGATGCGCTCGCTACAAAAGCTCAATCGAGCCATGCGGATCAAGCGGATGGAAGGTAAAGCGTCTCTAGAGCAATGCTGTTTGTCGATGGAAATGTTCACGTTTACCACCAAGAAGTTTGTGAGAGAAAACCCTTGGACGACATTAGGCATTAGTGCTGTCGTTGCCGTTACCGCAGCAAAAGCAGGTCGATTGTCTCGACTGACTTCTTCTATTTCGTCAATGGGGCTATTGGTTAGCAGCGTGTCTGATATTACCGATTCGCTCACAAAGCCGGTCGCGGCAGCTTCTCTGGATGAGTCAGATGCGGAGCAAAATGGAAATGCAGCAACACAAGTAAGCAACGCTGCGACGACAGAGGGCGAACCACTCTAATAGCGGATTTCACCGCAAAATTTTCTTACCGATTCTGAGCTTATTATGACAGCGAAATTGAACATTCCTGCCAACACTGCGATTGGTGCAACGCTTCTCGTCCTGTTACTCGTCCCAGGGCTGTATTTTGCCAAGCCAATATTGTTACCTATTGTGCTTAGCACCTTTATTTCTCTGCTGTGCAGTCCTTTCATTAATTATCTTGAAGACAAAGGCTTACCACGTGCTATTACCGTCGTGTTGACGCTGTCATTCCTCGTTGGCGCTTCAATTATTGGTCTTGCCGCCATGTCGGAGCCCGCCAAGCAATGGTGGTCTGAGCTGCCCAGTATCGTGAAAAATGTGTCGCAAGAAGTAAGCGAAGTTACTAAAGCTTCGGCTGATCACCTTAATACTCCATTGAATATCGCCAACGATATGAGTATGGATGAGGTCGGGAACAACACCGTATTTTCTTTGGTAAAAACGCTCGCGACCACTACGCCGACGATTTTGACACAAGCGATGATCGTGCTGTTTATGGTTTACTTTATGCTCAATCATGGACGAAGCTTATTTCGAAAGTCAGTGTCTTACTTACATGGGTTCGCCAAACAGCGCCAAGCGATTGAGTTGGTCAAAGCGCTACAGAAAGACCTATCTCGATACATTGGCACCATCACTTTAGTGAATGCTGGGCTGGGGTTGAGTGTCGGGGCCGTGTTTTTTGTTCTAGGCCTTGAAGATCCATTTCTATGGGGCGCATTTGCAGGCGTGATGAATTTTGCGCCGTACCTCGGCCCTGTCATATCCATGATGAGCTTTGGCTTTGTTGCTTATCTTCAGTTGGAGTCGGTCAGTTTTATGCTGACGGTTGTGTCTATCTATTTACTGCTCAATTTGATTGAAAGTCAGTTTGTTACACCAACACTATTGGGGAAAAGGTTTAATTTAAACCCATTAGTGATTTTTGTTTGGCTTGTTTTTTGGGGCTGGCTTTGGGGCGGAATGGGACTATTGATCGGTGTGCCGTTGCTGGTTTGTATCAATATTTTGGTTGATCGCCTAGAGCTGTGCCAATCAGCCCAAAATCAAGCAAAGCAAATCACCTCCGCGGACGTGGCACCGCGAGAGTGACTTGAGGAGCAAGCTGGTTCAATGAAACAGTTTTTCAGCGCTCACTGGCTGACTAAATAAATATCCCTGACCATAAATACAGCCTTTTTCGAATAAATAATCGGCTTGTTCCCGAGTTTCTATCCCTTCCGCGACGACTTTCAACGACAGCGTTTTTCCCATGGCAATAATGGCATTCACAATCGCGTTGCTGTCGCTATTACTTGGGACATCACTGACAAATGAGCGGTCAATTTTCAGTTTGTTGATTGGCAAACCTTTCAAGTAAGACAAAGACGAATAGCCAGTTCCAAAGTCATCCAGAGAAATCTCAATACCCAGCTCTCGTAATTGATTTAACGATGCAATGGCTTGTTGAGGGTCGATCAGTAAAAAGCTCTCTGTGATCTCCAAATCTAACCGTTGGGCAGGGTATCCGGTGTTATCGAGGATAGTACTTAATCGCTGAATGAAATTTGACTGCTGAAGCTGCAACGCAGAAACATTGACGGCGATTTTGCCAAACTCGATGCCTTGGTCCAGCCAAGCATTACCTTGCAAACAAGCTTGTTGTAACACCCACTCACCAATACTTTGAATCAGCCCTGTTTTTTCTGCAATTGGAATAAAGTCTGCTGGTGGTACAAGGCCAAACTCTGGATGCTGCCAGCGTAATAAAGCTTCCACGCCGACAATCGAATTTTGTTCCAAGTTGTATTGCGGTTGGAATTCTAACCGGAGTTGTTGTTTTTCTATTGCTTGATGCAAAGCGGATTGAATGCGTACATGGGATACGGATTTATCGGTCAAATCCGGTGAGTAAAACGCGTAGCCGTTGCGTCCATTTTTCTTCGCTAAGTACATCGCGGTGTCTGCGTTTTTCAGTAAGGTTTCACTGTCTTGACCGTCTCTTGGGTACAAGGCAATACCAATACTGGTCGAGACACGAAGTGAGTCGTGGTTTGCCAAGTCGAATGGTTGCTGGAATACGCTTAGAATATCGCCGACGGTTTCCAGTAAGGCAACATCACTATGGATGTCTGGCAAAATAATCACAAATTCATCGCCGCCAATGCGAGCCACATGCGCATTGAGGTGAAGAACATCTTGCAGACGAATCGCTAACTTAGACAGCAGTTGGTCACCACAGAAGTGGCCCATGCTATCGTTGATGTGTTTGAAATGGTCGATATCTAAGAATAGGGTGGCAAACGTCTGCTGGTTTTTGTTTCCGGTTTCGATGTGTTGTTCGAGTAAGCTGAGTAAATGGGTGCGATTGGGTAGATTGGTTAATGGATCGTAAAAAGCCATGCGCTGCAGCTTTTCTTCGTGTGCCTTACGCACAGAGATATCTTCAAACACACAAATGTAGTTAATAAGGTGGTTTTTATCGTCCATTACGGCGCTAATGGTCGCTAATTGCGGATAAATGCTGCCATCTTTCTTTCTGTTGATGAATTCGCCTTTCCATTGGCCTTTGTTTTCGAGTTGATGCCACAACTGTTGATAGAAACCTTGATCATGATGGCCTGAGCGCAGAATTCGTGGGTTTTTTCCTATCACCTCTTCAGAGCGGTAACCTGTAATTTGGGTAAAAGCCGTGTTTACATCAATGATGTTGGCATTGCGGTCTGTAATGACCATGCCTTCTTGCGAATTGTTGAAAATTTGGGACGCTAAGGAGAGCTGCGTTTCTACCATTTTTCGGCGGGTGATGTTACGTGTCATCCCCAGAATGCCGATTAAGTTTCCCGCATGATCACGGACAGGAGACTTAATGGTTTCTAGCCAAGTGGGGTTATTGTTTTCATCAATTTGACGGCATTCTTCAACAATATTTTGCGTGCCCGTGGCTACCACCAATTTATCGGCATCAATGAATTTTTCCGCACGTTCATGGCTAAACAGAGCAAAATCGTCTTTTCCAATGATTTCACTGTTGGTTTTTTGCCACGCGTTTTCTACGCTTCGATTGGTCATCGAATAAAGACCATCCATGCCTTTTATCCATACGTGGTCTTCAAGGCAGTCGATAAACTCTTGTAGTGTTGGTGTTGGCTTTATTTCCGCGCTTTGATGTCGCGTTTGTTCTTGCTGACAGTGCAAGTTGATATCAAAGCTGATCCGCCCCGCGATTGCGCTTAGCCATGCCGAAACAACCGTTGATTGATCATTAGGGTGAGTCAGTGTCAGTACGGCAAGCAATTCGCCATTAGGTAGCCAAATCGGTCCAATGCTCAAGGTTTGCTCTTCAAAGGGGGTATGGCTAACTGTAAAATCTGTCGGCGTAAAGTGATCGACAACTTGCGTTATCACATCGATGATAGCACGATGATTTTGGGTTGAGGTGGACACCTCAGTCGATAGCCACTGCTGAGTATCGCTCAGAGTATAAAGCTGTCCCTGAGCTTGAGTTACATCACAGCATTGTCGCAGAACGTGTTGCCAGTCTGCCATCAAAGGCGAAGGAATAGCGAAGCGAAACATAATTAATAACGAGTCCTAAATCGCCCAAAGGTAATTATATTAGAATCTAGCGTAAGCTATTGGGCTTTGTGAGTATCGTATCCAACGCGTGGCTTTGTTGCGTAATTCGATGGAACTAAATCAGGAAGTTACGATCTGATCGGTTACATCAGTTAATCATCGTAG